>JAJXXM010000238.1 GCA_021781095.1 bacterium | reverse complement strand
TTTTCCAATCGGTGCTTTTCCTCTCATTACCGCTCGATCAAATTAGCACGCATCAGCTTCGGAGGTATATCTTCGACGAGGGGAGGGGTCTCTTTGTGGGGGATTCCGGAAATTTACACGGAAGGCGTCGATTTACTATGCTAGAGAGTTTTTCTGGGCCGTGGACCCATATTGCCCTTGCGCTCGCGTTCAACAGCGTTGTCGTATTCGGGTGCTTCTCGATTCGTCGGGGGAAGGTGGCATTCGGGGTTATGGCTGTTTCGTTGTTTACTGTATCAGGTGTCAGTTGGATCCCCGGTACCTCTCAAACAACAGTCTTAATGCTGGAAATTATCGGAACTGTGGCCGGCATGGTGTTTTGGGTGCAATATTTTAAAGCAAAGGTGCAGTCGAAAAAACCTGAGTGAGATGCGCTAAAAAGGCGGGCGGCGCATTGTGCTACTTTGCTTTTTGATGCAGGCGTCGCCAGGCGGGGATCACCGTGAGCAACGCATAGGCGGCGAGAATAGCGGCGCCTTCGTCGCGGCCGATCGGTGCGATGTCGAGTCGGAATCCGGCGACCGCACGGTCAAGCACGACGATGCCGACGGCAAAGACCGCGAGCTCTAATGCGAAGCGGAGGACGCGCGGGAGCGGTGCGATCTCGGCTTTGACCGCGATATAGGCCGTCGCGCCCAACGAAAGAACGATGACGATCGCTGCAACGATGAAGATCGTCACGGCGTCTCCGTTCCCGGCAACGGCGTCGCACAGCAAAACGCCCGCTTCCACTGCTTCTCGACGCGTTCGCGGGTCGGCTTTTCAATCACCGCGGCGACGAAGCCGTCGGGGCGAATGACGATAGCGCTTGGATGTTTGAGGAGCCAGCGCTTCGGCGGCTTGGCAAGCGCGAGCGATGCAACGCCATCGATCTGCGCTCCGCCGCAGCAGAGCAACGCCGCGCGACCGCAACGCTCTTCGTTAATTCGCTTCCCGTTATCGAGCGCGACATCGCCGATCCGCCGCCCCGCGAGCGGATGCGAGATGTCGACATCGGGCGAGCGCGTGTAGCGCCCATCGAGCATGCCGAGGGTACGGCAGGCCTTGCGGCGCATGCCGCGCGCGCGCAGGCTCCTGCGCATCCACGCAAAGGCGAGTCGCTTCAACGCCGGCGGCGTGTAGACGGCAAGGCGCGTCGCGAGATCGGTCGTCCGTTCGATACTATCGTGCTGTATTTCGCGGCGCTCGATATCGTACCCGGCGAGCAACGCCTGCGCGCAATGCGAGGAACGCAATGCGCAAGCGAGTCGCCAGGCAAGGTTTGCGGTATCGTGAATGCCGGCATTCATGCCTTGCCCGCCCGCCGGGCTATTGAGGTGCGCCGCATCTCCGGCGAGTGCAACGCGTCCGGAGATAAAGTTCGGTGCGTGGCGACGGTGAATGCGAAAGAGACTGCTCCAATAGACCTGTGCGGAGCGTGCTTGCTCGCCGAAGAGATGGGCGATGCGCGCGGCATGCGCTTCAGGTGCAAGCGCTGCGTCGTCCCCGGTGCTCGGCGCGACCGAGGCGATCGTGCGCCAGATGCCGGGAGCATATTCGATGCCGACCAGCAGCCCCGGCGCATCGAGCGCGATACGCGGTGAAGGATAAGAACGATCGCTGTTTTCAATTTCGACATCGGCGATCGCCACGCGCGTGGCGTAGGTCGCGCCCTGCAGTGCAAAACCGAGGGCGTGCCGCACGAATCCGTTTGCCCCGTCGGCGCCGACCACGAAAGGCGCGGCGTGCGTCACCTCGCCGTCGCTCCCGTGCGTGCGCAGGCGAACTTCGCTTTCGTCCTGCTCGAGTTCGACGGCTTCTTCGTCGTAGCGGAGCTCGCAGAGCGGATTCGCTTCGACCCGATCGCGCAAGATCCGTACCGTATCGTACTGCGGAATAAAGAGTACGCCCGGACTCTCCACGGCATCGGCGATATCGCCAAAATCGATCGAGAGCAGCGCTTCATCCCGCGTCGCGTCGTGCGGCGTAAAGACCGTCGTGAAGCGCCCCGCTGCGAGCAACGGTTCCCAGGCGCCCCAATCGCGCAGCAGCTCCGCGGTGCGCGGCCAGATCACCAAGGCGCGCGACTCCCGTGCGATCTCCCGCGAGCGCTCGAGGACGAGCGAACTGACGCCATGGTGGGCGAGCCCCAGAGCGAGCGAGCAGCCGACGGGGCCGGCGCCGACAATGACGACCTCGGGTTTCATGCCCGTTGTGGGTACGCCTCCGGGGTCCGGCACTCATGCTCGTACAAGGGGTGCGGCGTTTCCGACGGGTACAGGCGACGGTGATGCTCGGCACCGGTCACCATTGGCTCCCCTTTACCCAGATGAACGCTCCGGAGGCGCACCTTCACCGCTTCGTGCGCGGTGAGGGGAGTTGGCTCTACGACGACGAGGGAGCCCGCGTTTTCGACGCGGTGAGTTCGATCTGGACGACGATCCACGGCCACTGCCACCCGCGAATCGCCGAAGCGATTGCAAAGCAGGCCCATCTGCTCGACCATGCAACGGCGCTGGGTGCGAGTAATCCGCTTGCCGAGTCACTCGCCGCGCACCTCTGCACGCTCACGCGCATGGAGCACGCGATCTTCGCCTCCGACGGTGCAAGCGCGGTCGAGACCGCCATTAAAATTGCGATTCAATATTGGCAGAACGTCGGGCAGCCGCAACGCAACCGTATCGTTCGCTTGCGCGATGCCTATCACGGCGATACCGTAGGCGCAATGAGTTGCTCCAACATCGCGCTCTTTAACGAACGCTTTTCGTCGATCACCTTCGAAACGCTAGAGCTTGGAACGGCGGATATTGCAGCCGAGGATATCGCTGCCGTCATCATCGAACCGCTGGTACAGGCCGCTGCAGGGATGCGCACGGTCTCACGACATCGTTACCAACCGCTTGCAGAAATGAAGCCGCTCTTGATTTGCGACGAGATCGCGACCGGGTTCGGGCGCACCGGAACGATGTTCGCTTTCGAACAAGCGCCGTTACGCCCCGATCTCATCGTTCTTGGAAAAGGATTGACCGGCGGAGCGCTCGCGCTCTCGGCAACCTTGGCGACCGATCGTATTTACAATGCATTCCTCGGCGATTACGGCGAGTACAAACATCTCTTCCACGGGCATTCCTATGCGGGGAATCCGATTGCGTGCGCCGCAGCGCTCGCGAGCTTGGCGCTCTTCGACGAAGAGCACACGCTGGTCAATGCGCTTTCATTGGCGGCCTGCATTCGCCGCCGACTCGATTCGCTACGCTTGCATGCGCTCGTCCGCGACGTCCGAGCGGTGGGCACGATGGTCGGAATCGAACTCCATGCCGACCGCATCGATGCAAGCGGAGCGCTCTCTCCGGCGTGGCGCGTTGCCGACGGTCTCTATCGCGCGGGGCATTTTACGCGTCCGATCGGCAACGTCATTCAGCTCGTTCCGCCGCTCTGCGCGCAGGAAGAGTACGTCGATGCGTTTTTCGACGCTTTGACGGCGGAGTTGGGGCCATGAGTTATCTCGAGCGCGCGCGCGCGCAACTCGCGCAGATCGACGCCATGCATCGCCGTCGTGCGATATCGACCGATCCGCCCGTCGATGCGATCGATTTTTCCGGAAACGATTATTTGGCGCTCTCGCACGAACCGCAGGTCATCGAAGCGTTGCGTCGAGCGCGCAGTGTCGGTTCGGGCGGATCGCGATTGCTCGGCGGTCGCCATCGCGAATACGTGTTGTTGGAAGAAGAACTGGCGAATTGGTTGGGGCGCGAACGCGCGCTGCTTTTTTCGTCGGGCTACCACGCCGCGATCGGAGTCGCGCCGACGATCGGCGATCTCGTCGACCGGCTCGATTCCGACGAACTCAATCATGCATGTTGGATCGACGGCATGCGGCTCTCGCGCACGCCGCGAGCGATCTACGCGCACGGCCACCCGCCGATCGGTGAGGGGCGTCCGCGCGCAATCGTAACGGAGAGTCTTTTCAGCATGGACGGCGATGCGATCGATGTCGCGCGCTATCGGTCGTTGCTCGCAGCACACGACGTTTTGATTCTCGACGAGGCGCACGCACTCGGCGTTCTCGGCCCGCGCGGTGCCGGGCTCGCCGCCGGTATCGATGACGAACGTATCCTCGTGATGGGAACGCTCTCGAAATCCTTCGGATGCTTCGGGGGTTTTGTCGCCGGGGCGAGCGATGCGATCGAACTACTCGTCAATCGCGCGCGGAGTTTTATCTTCGATACGGCGATGCCGCCCGCGCTCGCGACGGCGGCGCGGGTTTCGCTGATGTTGCTCGCCGGCGAACTCGGCGATCGACGGCGCGCGCATCTGCGCGATACCTACGCACATCTGCATGCGGGGCTTGCTTCGCTCGGCCTCGCAAGTTCGGCGGAATTTTCGCCGATCGTGC
>JAJXXM010000100.1 GCA_021781095.1 bacterium | reverse complement strand
TCCGCTCCGAGAAGAGCGAGCGCACGTCCTTGCGACCGTACCTCCAAGAGAACGGCGAAGCATAACTGGAGTGATCCATGGGTGCTCGCCGCTGTTCGCTCCGCGCGTAGCCGCGGCCTCGTTCGCGGCGCGAGTTTTCGGCCTCGCCGCGGGGGGGCGCGACTAGCGAAGCGCGAGCTCGAGGCTGGTCCGCTCGACGAGGAGGCGGAGGTCCTCCAGATCGCTGCCGGCTCGCCCGGTCACGATGCTCTCGATCCCACGCAGGGCTCGCTCGTAGCCCGCCCGCGCCCGCCGCTCCCCGACGCGGCGCGCGATCGGCCGGAGCGCCCGCTCCCGCCAGGCCATCCGGGCGGGCAGGGTGCCGCCCGGGCGCGCCATCTCCCAGAGGAGTGCGTATTCGTTGGCGAGCGCCGAGAGCAGGGGCATCGCGGCGTTCCGCGGATCGTGCTCGAAGCAGTCGCCGAGGATCGTGAACGCCTCGGCGAGGCGCCCTTCGACGAGTGCTCCGGCGAAGCGATAGGGTTTGGGGTCGTCGACGGCGAGGCTCTCCTGCTCCAGGTCGGCGAGCCGTATCGTACGTCCCAGCAACGAGAGCTTCGCGAGATCGTTGCGGATGCTCGCAAGATCGCTTTCGGAGCGCGAGAGGTGGGCGAGGACCTGGCGTTCGGCCTCCACTCCGGCGGCCGCCAATTCTTCGCTCACGAAACGCGCGCGAACGTCCTCGTTCACCGAGCAGTCGATGCGCTGCGCGCTGCGGCCGAGTTGGGAACCCAGCGAGACCGGGCGCGTCGAGCGGGGTGCGACGAGATCGCAGAGCACCAACAGATTCTCGCCCTCGGCGCAGCGTTGCGCGAGTTCGAGGAGCGCGCGGCGCGGGGCCGCTTTCGCATTCTGCGCGTCGTTGACGATGACGACGCGCCGCGTGGCGAGAAAAGGCATCGCCGAAATCGCCTCTTCGATCTGCGCGCAATCGTCGACGCTTTCGATGGTCACGCTGCTGCAGTTCAGCGCGCGAATATCCTCGGAGAGCTCTCGTGCGACGATGGCGTCGCGCACGCGCTCTGCGAGCAGTCGATCGGTTCCCTCGATCGCGACGAGCGCGCCGATCTTCGGAGCGGTATCGAGAAAATCGTAGGCTTTCACGCGCGCTGCTCTTCGGCGCTCCGCAACGCCGACCAAGCGGGGCGGCCGGCGAGGGTCGCGATGCTTTCGAGATAGGGAGGGCGGAGGAGGCCGTACTCGGTGATAAAGGCGGCGACGAGATGTCCCGGCGTTACGTCGAAGGCGGGGTTATAGACCCGCGCGTCCTCCGGTGCGACCGCTTTGCCGGCGAACGAACGCACCTCCGCCGCATCGCGTTCTTCGATGGGAATCTCGGCGCCCGACGCGATGGTAAAATCGAACGTCGAACGCGGTGCGGCGACGTAGAACGGAATGGCGTGATGCGCGGCGAGAATCGAGAGCGCGTAGGTACCGATCTTATTCGCCGTATCGCCGTTGCGCGCGATGCGATCGGCGCCGACGATGACCGCATCGACGCGGCCGCGCGCCATCGCGATCGCCGCCGCCCCATCGACCTGCAGCGTCGCATCGATACCCGCGCGTTGACACTCGAAATAGGTGAGCCGAGCGCCCTGTAAGAGCGGACGCGTTTCGTCGACGATCGCGTGCGGTGCGAGCCCCGCGCGCTGTGCCGCGATCAACACGCCAAGCGCGCTCCCATATCCCGCGGTCGCGATCGGTCCGGTGTTGCAATGGGTGAGCACGCGCGCGCCCTTGCCGAAGAGCGGTACGCCGTTGCTGCCGATCGCCGCGTCGATCGATCGCTGCTCTTCGTGAATGGCGATCGCCTCGCGCTCCATATCCGGCGCGGCGAGCACCCGATCGACCGCCCACGCCAGGTTCACCGCAGTCGGGCGCGCCGAACGAACCCGTGCGGCGGCGGCGGCAAACGCGCGGTCGTCACGTTCGTCTGCGCGCAGCACGGCGATGCCGTACGCCGCAAAGACGCCGATGCACGGCGCCCCACGCACCGCTAACGTCGCGATCGCTGCGACGATGTCGTCGCACGTGCGCGCGCGCTCGTAGCGGATCTCCGCCGGGAGCAAGCGTTGGTCGAGGTACTGCAGCTGCCCGTTCTCGTAGCGAACCGCTTCGAGCGCCTCGCTCACAACGCGAGCACGCACGCCGCGGCGAACGCCGCATCGTACCCTTTATCGCCGCGCGCCGGGTCGGCGCGCTCCTCAGCCTGGGCGAGCGTATCGGTGGTCAGCACGCCGAACCCGACCGGAGCTCCGGTGCGCATCTGCACCTCCATCAGGCCGCGCGCGCATTCGCCGGCGACGAAATCGAAGTGCGGCGTTTCGCCGCGCACGACGACGCCGAGCGCGACGACGGCGTCGACCTCGCCGTCCCGCAGCACTTTCAGCGCCGCGAGCGGGAGTTCGAAGCAACCGGGAACGTCGAAAAACAGCACGTCCTTATCGTCGACGCCGCAGTCGCGCAGTGCGCGTTTCGCACCGTCGATCATCCACTCGGCCAAATCGTCGTAAAATCGCGCCGATAGAACGGCAAAACGTTTGCCCGCGCACGAAGGCACGGGCAAACGGCGCTTGGCGGAGCGATCGGTCGGCTTCACGACGCGGGTGCGTTCTGTACCGATTCGTCGAAGAGATGGCCGAGCTTCGAGCGCTTGGTGCCCATATAGCGTCGATTGAACGGCGTCGGGGTCGTCTCCATCGGAACGCGCTCGACGATCTTCAAACCGTAGCCCTCGAGGCCGAAGATCTTGCGCGGATTATTGGTAATGAGTTTGAGCTCTTTAATACCGAGATCGACGAGAATCTGCGAACCGATGCCGTAATCGCGCTTGTCGACGGGGAGGCCGAGGGCGAGATTCGCCTCGACGGTGTCGGCGCCGTTATCCTGGAGTTCATAGGCGCGCAATTTGTTGGCTAGTCCGATTCCGCGCCCTTCTTGGCGCAAGTAAAGGAGGACGCCGCGCCCCGCGTCGGCGATCATGCGCATCGCGCCGTCGCGTTGCGCCGCGCAGTCGCAGCGAATCGAATGCAGGGCATCCCCGGTGAGGCATTCGCTGTGGACGCGGACGAGAAGATCTTTGCCGTCGCCGATCTCTCCCATAACCAGTGCGACGTGCGTGTTCTCATCGACGGAGGTCTCGTAAGCGATACCGCTCCAGAGACCGTAGGTCGTCGGAAGCGAAAATTCCGCGACGCGCGTGACGAGTTGTTCGGTTTTCATACGGTAAGCGATCAGCTCCCTGACGGTGACGAGTTTCATGCCGTGGTGATCGGCAAAAGCTCGTAACCCGTCGCGCCGCTCCATCGTTCCATCTTCGGCCATGATCTCGCAGATGACGCCGGCCGGAGCGAGCCCGGCGAGGCGCGCGAGATCGACCGACGCCTCGGTCTGCCCCGCCCGTACCAAGACGCCTCCCTCGCGCGCGCGTAACGGAAACATATGTCCCGGCCGCAGAAAATCCGCGGGCGTCGCCTGAGGATCGAGCAACTTTTGAATCGTCGCGGCACGGTCGTGTGCGGAGATTCCCGTCGTCGTCACCCCGCGCGCTTCGACCGAGACGGTGAATGCGGTCTCGTGCACCGCCGTATTATCGCTCACCATCATGGGAATCTCGAGCTCGTCGAGCCGCGCACCGGTCATCGCGATACAGATCAATCCGCCCGCCTCGCGGCGCATGAAATTGATCGCTTCGGCATCGACTTTCTCGGCAGCCATGACGAGATCGCCCTCATTCTCGCGATCCTCGTCGTCGAGGACGACGACCATCTTCCCGGCGCGAATATCGGCGATCGCCTCCTCGATGGGGTCGGTCACCGACGCACGCTCGATCTTGGGAGCGGCGAGCTCGGAGAGCACGCTCGAGAGACGTTCGAAGGTTTGATAGGAGGGTTGGCGCCGTCCGGCGCGCAGGAGCGAGATCGCCGATTCGGTCACCCCGGAGCGCGCGGCGAGCTCGGCGGCGGTCAAACGGCTTTTCTCGAGGGCGGCATTCAGCCGTTCGGCAAAGCTCGGCATGAGCGAACGCTACGCCCAGTCTTTTCAGTTGTCAAGCGACTTTGGAGTGCTCCGACATACCGAATGCCGAAGAACGGATTCAACGCTATGCCATGCGGGTGGCACTCTATAGCGATACGCTCATCCGTGGAATTTGAAGCCCGGCCAACGCCGGGGGCGTGGTCTAGCGGTAAAGATGCCTGCTTGATACGTAGCGAGACGTGGGTTCGAATCCCACCGCCTCCAACTTCCGCCAAGAGGCTCGCGAAGGCGAGCCTCTTGTGCTACAATCGGGCCGCGTATCAAGCAAGCAGGTGAGGCCGGGGAGCAATCCCTGGCCTCCCGCTTTTAGCTCCCCGATCGCATGCCCACAACACCCGG
>JAJXXM010000194.1 GCA_021781095.1 bacterium | reverse complement strand
GAGACGTTCGTGTTTGGGAAAGAGACTACGGTTTGCAGTTCACCAGTGCGAGTGCCCAACCCGCATCGGTTCGGGTCCGAACTAAATACCCTTCATTCGTGCGTTCGTAGACTTGGTAACCTGCGCGAAGCGCTTCTGCCAAGCTCGTGAAAACCATTACTCCGGACATTTGTCGGCCCCCCTTTCCTACTGAGTCCTCCGACTCTACTAGATATAACGGCTAAAACGATGAGAAGGTTCAGTGATAATCCCGAGAGTTTTTTTAAGATTTGGAGAAAAAGCCTGCCCGTGACGCTCGCATCATCGATTTCGTCCGTCGTCCCAACCCGCATACTTGACCGATCGGAGGTTGCGCACGACGTTATTCTTCTCGGCGTTGAGGCGCCGGAGTTGGTAAAAAAGGTTCGTCCCGGTCACTTTGCAATGGCATTGCTGCCCGGAGGCCAGGCTGCCGGCGTTGCTCTGGGAATTTACGAAGCGCATGGATCGCGATGTTCGCTGCTCTTTTTTCTTGCCGGCGATCGCACTCGTCGCCTCGGCGCTTTGCGGGTCGGCGAACGGCTCGACATCGTCGCGCCGCTTGGGAACGGATTCGACTGCGACGGTGCGCAGCGCGATATCGCGATCGTCGCGGGTGGAGTCGGCATCGCTTCGGTCCTCTTGCCGGCGCAGCGGCTGCTCGCACGCGGCGCGCGCGTTCGGCTGTTTTACGGCGCGCGAACGGCGGAACGGCTCGTCGAAGCGGAGCGCTTTGCCGCAGAGGGTTGCGAGCTTTTGCTTGCAACCGACGACGGCTCGCGCGGATATCATGGACTCGTGACCGATCTGCTCGCTCGCGAAGATGCACCGCAGGCAATCCTTGCCTGCGGTCCGACGCCGATGTTGCGCGCCGTCTCCGCCTACGCACAAGAGCGAAAAATTCCGGCGCAGCTCTCGCTTGAGGAAGCGTTCGGTTGCGGCGTCGGCGGTTGCTGGGGATGCGTCGTGCCGATCGTTCGAACGAGTATGCAGGCGCCCTCGTTTCCCCCAAGCGAAGCCGACGGCAGTGACGTCGTGCATGCGCGCGTCTGCGTGGAGGGCCCGGTATTTTGGGCGCACGAACTGCGATGGTAGAACCTGCGAAACTCGACCTGAGCGCGCGAATCGGATCGCTGGTGCTGCCGTATCCCACTGTTGGGTTGAGCGGTTGCTACGGTAGCGGCGCGGAGTTCGCGCCGTACGTCGATCTCTCGCGCCTTGGTGCCGTCGTTCTCAAAAGCGTGACGCGCCGACCGCGGATGGGGAACCCGACGCCGCGCATCGTTCACACGCCTGCGGGGATGCTCAATGCCATCGGTCTGCAGAACCCGGGCATCGATTGGTACCTGCAGCACGATGTTGCGAAGTTTGCGCAGACGCCCTGCGCGACGATCGGTAGCGTTGCCGGGTTCAGCGTCGACGATTATGCGTACGTCTGCGAACGACTCGCGGCACGTAGCGAGATCGCTGCAATCGAACTCAATATCTCGTGTCCGAATGTCGCGCACGAAGGGGAAACCTTTGCTTGCGATCCGGATTTAACGGCGCGCGTCGTTCGCGCGGCTCGCGGCACGACCGACAAACCGTTGATCGCGAAACTCTCACCGAACGTGAGCGATATCGCCACGATCGCGCGCTCGGCGGTCGCAGCGGGCGCCGATGCGCTCGCCGTCGTCAACACGGTCCGCGGCATGGCGATCGATATCGTGCAGCGTAAGCCGCGCCTCGGCAACGTGACCGGTGGACTCTCCGGCCCGGCGATTCGGCCGATTGCGGTATTAGCGGTCTACGAAGTCGCGCGTGCGGTCGCGGTGCCGATCGTCGGGCAAGGCGGAATCGAGAAGGCGAGCGATGCGTTGGAGTTTATTCTCGCCGGTGCAAGTGCGGTCGGAATCGGCACCGCGAACTTCGCCGACCCACGCGCCCCGATAACGATCCTCGACGGAATCATCGAGTATATGGTGCAGCGGAACGTTCGTTCGTTGCGCGAACTGGTCGGTGCGGCGAACACCGGCTTCGCGAACATCAATCAAGTCGAAGGAGATGAAGGGTAGCAGCATGGCACAATTAATCGTGGCGCTCGATCTGCCGACCGCAGATGAAGCGGAACGATGCATCGACGAACTCTACGAAACCGATGTGATTTTTAAGATCGGCCTCGAAGCGCTCTGCGGATACCCCGAACGGATTTTTGCGCATGTAGAAGCGCGCGACGTGCGGGTATTCATCGATGTCAAATTGCACGATATCCCGCGCACCGTCGGTGCGGCGATGGAGCGACTCGTGCGCCCCAACGCATCGATTATCAATATCCATGCGCTCGGAGGCTCGCGAATGATGCATGCCGCCGTCGATGCGGCAGCGCATCGGGCCGAACAACTCGGCATCGCCCGCCCTGAAATTTTTGCCGTGACGATGCTGACGAGCATGGAGCAACGCGACGCCGAGGAGTTGGGAATCGGCGGCGATATCGGGAGCATCGCGATGCGTTTGGCGGGGGTTGCGAGGAACGCGGGCTGCGACGGAGCGATTTGCAGCGTTCACGAAGTTGCAGCGCTCAAGGCAACCTTCGGCGGGAATTTTCTTGCGCTCACGCCGGGCATTCGCCCCGAGAGCGCCGAGTTGCACGACCAAAGACGCGTGGCAACGCCGCGCAGCGCGGTCGCGGCGGGTAGTGATTATATCGTCGTCGGACGACCGATTCTCTCCGCACCGGATCGCCTTGCGGCTACGCGCGCGATCCTCGATGAAATCGTCGAGGCACGCGCATGATCGACGCGGAACGGCTGCGCGCCGCTCTTCTCGAACGCGGCGCGTTGTTGGAGGGGCATTTTCGTCTCTCCTCGGGGCGGCACAGCGATCGTTTCGTACAAAAATTCCGCATTCTCGAGCAGCCGAAGCTGGTCGGTCCGGTCGCCGAAGCGATCGCCGCGCGTTTTGCTGCGCAGCGGCCGACGATCGTCGTCAGTGCGGCGGTCGGCGGCATAATTTTAGGATACGAAGTGGCGCGTGCGCTCGGGCTGCGCGCGATCTTCGTGGAGAAAGAAGGCGGACGGCCGGTCTTGAGGCGTGGCTTCGCACTCGGGCCCGAGGATCGTGCCCTCGTTGTTGAAGATGTCGTGACGACCGGCGGCTCGGTTCGCGAGGTACTCGATCTCGTTCGCGCGCATGGCGCAGAATGCATCGGCGTCGGAGCGATCGTCGCGCGTTCGATTCCCGATTTCGGCGTACGATTCGAAGCGCTCTTGGTGATGCCGATCGAATCTTTTGCCGCCGACGAATGTCCGCTCTGCGCACGCGGCGAGCCGATTATCGACCCGGGGTCGCGGCGGACGTGAGCCGATCGGCGGTCCGCGCGATCGCACCTTACGTGGCGGGAACAAGCATCGAAGAGGTGCGCCGTCGCTTCGGGCACACGCGGATCGTCAAACTCGCATCAAACGAGAACCCGCTCGGCTCGTCGCCGCTCGCGCTGGCTGCGCTCCGCTCGACCGACCGGCTCCACCTCTATCTCGACGATGCGTACGAAGAATTGCGCGAGCGATTGGGCGAACGCGAGCGATTGCATGCCGAGAACGTCGTACTCGGGCATGGAAGTAACGAACTCATCAATACGATCGCGCAGAGCTTCCTCGACCCGGGCGACGAGGCGGTGATGGCCGATCCAACCTTTTCGCTCTATCGTTCGGCGGTCTCGCTCGTGGGCGCGATACCCGTGGAAGTGCCGCTTCGCAACGGCGTGCACGATATCGAGCGCATGCTCGCAGCGGTCGGTGCGCGGACAAAGATATTTTTTATTTGCGATCCCAATAATCCGACCGCAACGTTCCTGCCCGCTTCGTTGTGGAGGGAGCTTTTCGAGCGTCTGCCGCGTGAGGTGCTCTTGGTGATCGATCGCGCCTACGCAGAGTATCTCGAAGAACCGGGATTCGACCTCGCACACACGATTCGCGAACGCGGGAACATCGTCGTGTTACGAACGATGTCGAAAGCGTACGGCCTCGCGAGCCTGCGTTTTGGTTATGCTTACGGCGACAGCGAGAGCATCGGCTGGCTGCAGCGCGTGCGCCTGCCTTTTAATGTTTCGCGCCCTGCCGCGATCGGCGCCGCTGCCGCGCTCGACGACCGCGTGTTTCTTGAAAAAAGCATCCTCCTCAATGCATCGGAACGCGCGCGCGTGACGGCGGAGCTCGAACGACGTGGGCATCGTTGTTATCCAAGCGGTGCCAATTTCTACGCCGTTACCGTGCCGATGTCGGCGCACGATGCATATGAAGCGCTGCTCGAGCGCGGCATTATCGTGCGCTCGGGCGATGCGCTCCGCATGCCGGGCCGTTTGCGGGTGACGGTGGGAACGCTCGAAGAGAACGATGCGTTTCTCGCCGCATTGGCAGCGGTG
>JAJXXM010000428.1 GCA_021781095.1 bacterium | reverse complement strand
GCACCACTCCGAGCTAGACGCTCGCGGCTCGGACAAGCAATGTCAGGGTCCTCGCCGCTCGCTTAATCGCTCGTCGGGTGCGCCGACATCGCGCGTTCGCTCGTCGTTACCCGACCCAGGCGTAGCGCGTACCGTGTCACGACGAGTAGCGTAACGTTGTCACGCCGAGTAGCAATGTTGTCACGCCGAGTAGCGCAATATTGTCACGCCGAGTAGGCTGCGTAGCAGCCGTATCGAGGCGGCGTATCGAGGCGCGCGCCCCTGCCGCTCCCGCGCGACTGCGGCGCACCGCCCCGAGCTAGACGCTCGCGGCTCGGACAAGCAATGTCAGGGTCCTCGCCGCTCGCTTAATCGCTCGTCGGGTGCGCCGACATCGCGCGTTCGCTCGTCGTTGCCCGACCCAGATGTAGCGCGTACCGTGTCACGACGAGTAGCGTAACGTTGTCACGCCGAGTAGCGCAACATTGTCACGCCGAGTAGCGTAACGTTGTCACGCCGAGTAGCGCAACATTGTCACGCCGAGTAGGCTGCGAAGCAGCCGTATCGAGGCGGCGTATCGAGGCGCGCGCCCCTGCCGCTTTCGCGCGACTGCGCTCCCGCGCGCTTCTCACGCGTTCGCTCGTCGTCGTCGGGCTACTCGGGATGAGAAGGCTGATAAGCGGCGGGCGGTAGTTCTTGCGGGTTAGATAACCGAAGCGACCGTGAGCGCCCCCACGACGGCGACCGTGATCCAGGCTACGATATTGAAAAATAGCGAGTTCGTCCAGGTCCCCATCAGGCGCTTATTGTTGACGAGTAGCAGCATGAGTACGAGAACGACCGGCAGGAGTGCACCGTTAAACACCTGCGAATAGAAGATGATCGCGAGCAACGGCGCCCCCGGAACGATGACGGTCAGCGCTCCGATAAGCAGCAGACCGAGATAGAGGCTGTAAAAAATCTTCGCTTCGCTAAAGCGACGGTCGATGCCCCGTTCGAAGCCGAACGCCTCGCAGACGTAATACGCCGTCGAGAGCGGTAGGATCGAGGCGGTGAAGATCGCCGCATTGAGCAGGCCGAGAGCGAAGAGCAGCGAGGCGAAATGCCCGGCGAGCGGCTGCAGCGCTATCGCGACGTCTCCGACGGCATTGACGACGATCGGGTGGGCGTTCCCGATATTGTGAACGTAGATCGTCGCCGCGCACGCAACGACGATAAAGAACGCAATGATGTCGGTAAAGAGCGCCCCCGAAACGACGTCGATGCGCGAGGCGGCATACTGTTCCTTCCGGATGCCCTTATCGACGATCGCCGATTGGATATAGAACTGCATCCACGGGGAGATCGTCGTTCCGATAATGGCCACGATCATCACGAAGTACGCCGTCGAGTGGGAAAAGTGCGGGAAAAACGTCTGGTGGATGACGTCTTTCCATTGCGGGTGAACGATGATCGCGCTGATGACGTACGAGATATAGACGGTGCAGAAAATCAAAAAGATCCGTTCGACGATCTTATAGTTTCCGCGGGTTACGGTCGTAAAGACGAGCGCCGCGGCTCCAAGCACCATGGCGATCGTGAACGCCTCGACGTTGATGCCCGGGAGCCAGGTCGCAAAAACGGGAGCGACCGAGGCGATTCCGGCAAATTCGGTCGCGGTGTTGCCGAGGTCGCAGATGACGAACAGGAGCAGCACGTAAAACGTGACGCGCACGCCGAAATTCTCGCGTATGAGGTCGGCGAGGCCCTTCCCGGTAACGGCGCCCATGCGAGCGCACATCTCTTGCGTTACGATCAGGGCGAGGGTGATGGGAATGAGCAGCCAGAGCAGCGAGTATCCGAACTGCGCTCCGGCCTGCGAATAGGTGAGGATGCCGCCGACGTCGTTGTCGGCGTTCGCCGTGATGATGCCCGGACCGACGACGGAGAGAAACATCAACACCGAACGCCACGTGGTGCGGCGCGGCACGAGTTGCTTGATCGTGCTGGAGTTCATGCGTCGGAGGCTCCATTCGGTGCTCGGTAAATAAAAACGATCGTTCTACGCTCCTCGTATAACGACCGACGCAAACCGACGCTCGCGCGCCTCGTAGCCCCGACGTTGAGCTTTAGCACTGCACGCCGTGGGAACCAGCCCCTTCCGCATTAAGCTCCGCCTTGACTCGACGGTGCCTGGTCACCCATTGGGGTCTCTCGACCTTTCCGGGCAGCGGCCTCTCCAACGTACAGACGCCTCACCTAACGAGGAATCCACCCTTATCGTACCCAGCGATGTCAAGCACCGCTACGGGCGCTACGCTGAGAGCAATGCCTGCAACGCGTCGCCGAGATGAGGAAAGCGAAAGCGATAACCGAGGGCGAGCGTCCGTTTCGGGAGGACGCGTTGCCCTTCGAGCAGGACCGATGCTCCTTCGCCGAGCAGCGCGCGGAGCGCGAACGCCGGGACCGGCACGAAGGCCGGGCGGTGGAGCGCCGCCGCGAGCTCAGCGGTGAAGGATGCGTTGGTAACGGGTTCCGGCGCGGTCGCATTCAGGACACCCTCGGCTCCGTCGATGGCAGCGAGATAGATTGCAACCTGATCCTCGATGTGGATCCACGAGAGCCACTCCCTGCCGTTGCCGATCGGGCCGCCGAGCCCGAGCTTGAATATCGGCAGCAGTTTTGCCAACGCGCCGCCATCGAGGCCGAGCACGACACCCGTGCGAACTAGCGCCACCCGCATGCCGAGGCTTTGGGCCCCGAGCGAGCTTCGCTCCCAGTCCGCGCAGAGGCGGCCGAGATAATCGCTGCCCGCCGGGCTGCTTTCGTCGAACGTCGCGCTCTCGCTGGTGCCGTAATACCCGACCGCCGAGGCGGCGATCAATGCCTTCGGACGCGGCTCGATCTCGGCGAGCGCGGTGAGGAACGCCGTCGTCGCCCCGACGCGGCTCTCGGCGAGGCGTACCTTGACCGCCGGGCTCCAGCGTTGCGCGATCGGTTCGCCCGCAAGATTCACGACCACGTCGCAGCCGGCCGCGCGTCGTGCGGCCGCCGCGGGATCCCGCATACTGGCGAGCACGACCTCGTCTCCGCGCGCGAGCAACGCCGCATGAAGATGTCTGCCGATAAATCCGGTTCCGCCCAGGAGCACTACGCGCATTTTCGCCTCCGATCATTCGTGAAACGCCGAGATCGAGGGGTCGGTTGCATCGCGTCCTACGTCGCAACGCACCGTTCGAACTCGACGAGCATCGCATCGGCCTCACGCGCGTACCGCTCGCGTTCGATTTTTGGATGCGAAAGGTAGAAGAGCGCCATAACGCGGAGGGCAAAGCGGTGTGCTCGCGCGTTGGCCAGACGCGAAATTTTCGCTTCTGCGTCCCCGGCGAGTGCGGCAAAACGCGTTTGAAACTCCGACGGCTCATCGGCGCGATCGACGAAATTGAGATCGCCGTGCTCTCGGTCCTCCGCACGATCGATAAAGGAGTCGAGCAGTACGTGGATCGCCGAGATCGAGGGGAAGTAGGCTCGATACGCCGGTTCGACCCCGGCCGCTCCGCTATCGAAAAGCGCGAAGAGCGGTGCGTAGACTTGAAACTGCGAGCCGGTCGCGGCGACGAATTCGTTCCATTGCAGTTGTGGATACTCCGCACGCACCTCGTCGAACCACGATCGACAGGCCTCGAGTCGCTTCTCGGAGGCTCCATGGACCGTGCTTTGCATGCGTGCGTACGACGATGCCGCTTCGCTCGCGAAGGGCGCCAGCGCATCGACGTGGGGAACGTTTCGCAGGTGCGCCTGCACGTCGGTGACGAGCGCGCACAGATAGCCGCCGTCGTCGCCGATCGGTCCTAATGCGTAGTAATCGCGTAGCGGTGCGTTGGGATCGCACGCGTCGGCGATGGCCCGATGGAGAACGGGAAATGCCTCCGGGGCGACGGCGGGATGGCGATCGCAGAGATTATCGAGATAATCGTAAATGCTCTCGAGCGGTGCGACGACATTCACGTAGGCGCGCATCGCTGCAGGCGGCAAAAACGTCGCCAGGACCGACGCGCCTGCAACGTGATAGGATTTCGTCTCGATGCTCGAAAGCGCTTCGCGGCGCAGTAGCGGGTCGGGTATCGCGCGCGCTCGCTCGCGGATGCTTCGAAGCGCGCGCTTCGCCTGCGGGACGACGCGTAACAAAAAAATCGCGAGATCGCCGAAGAATCGCGGTTGTCGTACGAGCAGTCGTCGGCGAACCGGGCTGAGCAAAACGATGCGAATCGCCGCAAAAATTTCGCCGTTCAGCCTCACGTGTGTCCGCCGTCGAAAAAGGCGACGCCGGGATTAAGAATACCGAGTGGATCGAAGCGCTGCTTGAGCGCTCTCATGCGGCTGAGTGCGTTGGGAAGGAGCCCGAAGCAATCAAGACGGTCGTGCGCGTCGCCGCCTCCGGCGAGAATGCGGGCGCGCGGGGCCAGATCGTGGAGT
>JAJXXM010000293.1 GCA_021781095.1 bacterium | reverse complement strand
TGTCTCTCGCGCAAGCACGGGTGCGAACGTGCGCGCGAGCGCGCTATCGTTGACGACCGGAGGATACCCGCGGCGAAGATCGAGCTCCGCGCGCGCTCCGTAGCCCTCGGCGACCGATCGCGCGATCCGTTCCACATCGTTTGCGAGCGCATCGCGAACGACCGGATCGTGCGCGCGCAACGTTCCCGTCATCACGACCTCGTCGGCGAGCGCATTATTGCGATAGCCGCCGGCGATCGTGCCGATGGTGACGACCGCCGAGGCGAGCGGGTCGATCTCGCGCGCAACGATACTCTGCAATGCCGAGACCACCGCAGCGGCAGCGACGATTGCGTCGACGCCGGTATGCGGATAGGCGCCATGCCCGCCGCGGCCGATGATGCGAAGCGAAAATTCGTCGGCCGAGGCGTTCACCGCCCCCGGCGTAACACCGATCGTGCCCGTCGGCAAGCGCACGTCGACATGCAACATCGCCGCGCATTCGACGCGCGGATTTTCAAGCGCGCCTTCAGCGATCATCGGCTCCGCCCCGCCCGGGCCTTCCTCCGCCGGTTGAAAAAGCAACACGACCTTTCCGTGCAAATCCGCATGTTGCGCTTGCAGCACCGTAGCGGCGCCGATCAACATCGCGACGTGCGCGTCGTGCCCGCACGCATGCATGACGTCGGGAATCTCCGATGCAAACGGGAGCCCGCTTCGTTCGGCGATCGGCAGTGCGTCCATGTCGGCACGCAATGCAACGGTATGTCCGGGCAATGCGCCGTGAATGACGCCTACCACGCCGGTCGTCGCCGCGCGACGATGCTCGATGCCGAGCGCATCGAGTTCGCGTTCGATGAGCGCCTGCGTCTCGAACTCGTGGAAACCGAGTTCGGGGCGACGGTGAATCGCTCGCCTCCATTCGATCACGCGAGCGTCGAGGGTAACACGAGCCTCTCTCTTCACGAGAAGAATGTGCGGTACCGGGGGGCGCTGATCCTCTGCCGAAGAGAGAACCGATGATCGGTGCCGACCTTGCGCTCGCGCTTCTCGTAAACCGCACGACCGCGGCGTATAACGCCCACCCGCCGTCCTATATCACCTACCGCGAGCGAACGAGCGTCACGGTTCCCTCGCTTGGCCGAACCCAGGAGATCGACCGCAGCGTCGAGCTGCGAAACGCGGACAATTATGCGGTCATGCACGACCTTCCGCATGGAGCAACGCGAACCGGTGAAGCATTCCCCATCATTCCCTATTTCGATCCGTTTTCGGAATTCGCGTTTTCGTACTTTGCGAATCTCAAGGCGATCTCCATTACGCTCAAACGCGGCGCGCCGATGATCTTTCCGATTCCCACGCCCGACCCCAACGCCGATGTCTCCGTTCCCTATATCAGCTTTCTCGCGCCGAGCTATGCACCCGACTCGACGCCGACGGCGTTGCACATCTTGATCGCACCGACCCCGCGCGATACCGGCATGTATCCTAGCGAGGTGCAAGTCGACCCCACGACGGGGCTTCCCGCGCACATCGTGATTAGCGATAGCAGTAGCGATATGCGCATTGGGCTCACCTATCGCAGCATCGACGGATATTGGGTGGTCGTTCGCGGCGTCTTCTCGGCGACCGAACACGCACTCGGCTTCTCCTTCAACGTTCGCGCCGTGACGCGATACGATGAATTCACCTTCCCGAGCACCGCTCCCGACCCGGCACTTATGGGGACTCCGCGCCCGCAAGCCACGCCTTAACGCGCCCGACGCGCAGCGCGGTCAATCGTGCCAGCACGGCATTCTCGCGCAGTTGTTCGGCGGTCGGGCTGACGAACGAGGTCTGCAACGACCCGATCTCCGTCTGCACCCGCTCGCGGAGACGATCGCGGAGAAAATCATCGTCTTGGTCGGCATGGGGGCTCGAAGTAAGGCTCGCACGCAGCGCCGCGATGCGTATCAACGCTGCGGTGCGCCTCGCACTCGCTGGAAGCGCCCGGACCCTCGCCTCGCGCACATCGAGCGCATTGAGGACGCTATCGATCGACGAGAGCATTGCAAAGGCGCTCCGCGTTGCCTGTTGTGCGGCGCGATAGGCGGCAATCGATGCGTGCATGCGCGGGTCGCCGAGAACGCTCAGCGGCTGCGTCAACGTCTTTCCATCGAGCGTGAGTTTTACGGTGTAGCGTCCCGGCAAGACCGACGCTCCACCGGAATAGCCGCGGTTCCAATGCGGCGCGCTCTTCCAGGAAATCGGCGGATCCTCGCTGAGATCCCAGACGACGCGATTCATTCCCGCTCCATTCGGCAGCAATGAGAGATGCCGAACCACTATGCCGCGTGCATCCTCGATCTCGATCGTCGGGGCTTTTGCGCTCGCCGTGGATTGGTAGTACGAAAAGATCGCGCCGTATGGCGCCGAGGTACCGTCAGCACGGGTATTCCACCAAGAGACGTCGTTGAGGAGATAGGCCTTCCGCGGGGCGAAAAACGCAAGCCTCCGGCGCGCCGCGCGCGCGAATCCTTGCAACGCCGATGCGTCGTCAAGAATGTAGAGCCCGCGCCCATGCGTCGCAACGAGCAGATCGTTGCGCTGCGCCTGAACGACGATCGCGCGCACCGAGACCGCGGGCATACCGCCGTTGATCCGCCGCCAATCTGCGCCGCGATCCCACGATGCTTCGATGCCGCGTTCCATACCGAGGTAGAGCAGCCCCGGTGTACGAGGATCGACAGTGATGCAGCGCGCGGATTCCATCGGCAATCCACGATCGATCCGCGACCAATGCGCTCCATAATCGGTCGTTCGGAAAACGTACGGGCGAGCATTGCCGAGCATGTGGTTATCCTCGATCGCATACGCTCGACCCGGCTTGCGCGGCGAGAGCGCGATCGACGCAAAGCGCCCGAAGCGGATCGCACCTTGCGGCGTCACATTCGTCCAATGCGTACCGCCATCGCGTGTGAGTTGAATGAGTCCGTCATCGGTGCCGACCCAAATCTCTCCCCGCCGCAGCGTCGAAGGCACGATGGTAAGAATCGTGTCGCTCGTCTCCGCGCCGGTGCCGTCGAGCGTCAGCCCGCCGGTCATTCGTTCGTGCGCGAGATCGTGCAGCGTGAGATCTGGGCTCCGCACCTTCCAATGCATCCCGCGATCGGTGGTGGAAAAGAGCACGTCTCCTGCCGTGTAGAGTCGATGCGGATCGAAGGGGTCGAAGGCGAGCGGCGTCTCCCAATTAAAGCGATAGCGTAGTTCCGCGGGTGGAACGACATTTTGATCGCGGACGTACGGCGAGAGATCGCGCGTTGCGCCGTTTGCGAGATCGACGGATTGCAGCGTCGTATCGTAATTGCCGCCGGCGGAGGTCGTCCACACGAGATTCGAATCACTCGGATCCGGATAGGCCGCGGTGCCGTCGCCACCACCGACGTTGCGCCATGCGCTCGAAGAGAAACCCCTCGGGTCGGGCATCGCGACGTGCGCGCAATAGATGCCGTTATCTTGCAACGGCACGCACGCGCGATAATTCCAACCTGCGCTGACGCCGACGCGATAGAGCTGCGAGATCGGCAGAACTTTGCGCCAGAGCCAGCGTTTGCCGCCGTCGTTACTCATGGCGAGTCCGCCGTCATCGGCTTCGAGCATGCGAACGCCATCGGAGGATATCCATATATCGTGGTGATCGCCGTGCGTTCCGTGCCCGGTAATATGCCAGTGCAAACCACCGTCGGTACTCTCGGTTAAATGCACCGAGGCCGACCAGAGATGATTTTCGTTTTTCGGGTCGACGGCGAGATGCGTAAAATAAAACGGACGCTCGTCGATCGTCGAGTCGTTGCTGACATTTCTCCAATGCGCACCACCATCGCTCGTGCGCCAGAGTAGCCCTTCATGCGATTGAATCAGCGCATAGATACGCGCGGGATTCGACGGCGCGAACGCCACCGCAATACGCCCGAGCGGCCCTTTCGGCAGCCCCGGAGCCTGCACGCGCTGCCACGTCGCTCCGCCGTCGATCGAGCGATAGAGTCCGTCGAGCGCACCGCCGCTCTGCAAACTCCATCCGGTGCGGTGCATCGTCCAAGCGCCCGCGATAATCTCGCGCGGATTCTTCGGGTTCATCGCCATATCGGAGATGCCGGTGCGAGCATCGAGAAAGAACGTGTGACGCCAGGTCGCACCGTTATTGTCGGTGACGTAGATGCCGCGGTCGTTCGTCGCGGCGAACGGATTACCGAGAACGCCAACCACGACATGCGCCGGATTCTGCGGATCGACGAGAATCGTCGAGATCGAACTCTGCGGAAGAGCGAGCGAACGCACCCAGTTCGCGCCCGCATTCGTACTGCGATAGAGTCCGTTCCCTAAACTGACATCGTTGCGCGGATTCGCTTCCCCCGTGCCGACCCAGATGGTCGAGGCATTCGCGGGGTCGATCGCAACAGCACCGATCGCGCTGACCGGCTCACCGT
>JAJXXM010000226.1 GCA_021781095.1 bacterium | reverse complement strand
CGGGCCCCGCGGGGCTGTTGCGCGCTGCGACCGGAAGCGGCGCCGAGATCGTTCTCGCGGCGACGACCGGTGCGGTTGCGCTCGACGCGATTTTCGCGGCCGCCGAGCGCGGTATCGATCTCGCCGTCGCCAATAAAGAAGCGATCGTCGCTGCGGGCGAGTTGCTCGTCGATGCGACGGCGCGCGGCGGCGGGCGATTGCTCCCCGTCGATTCCGAACACAGCGCGCTCTTCCAATGCCTCGTCGGCGAGGATCGCGCGCGCGTTGCCGCGCTCCTGATCACCGCTTCGGGTGGCCCGTTCCGCACGGCCTCGGCGACGACGATCGCTGCCGCGACGCTCGAGCAGGCGATGAATCACCCGACCTGGAGCATGGGAACGAAAAATACGATCGATTCGGCGACCCTGATGAATAAGGGGCTCGAAGCGATTGAAGCGGCGCGCCTCTTTTCAATGCCGGCGGAGCGCGTGCTGGTCGTGGTGCATCCGCAGTCGCTGCTCCACGGTGCGGTACTCTTCAGCGACGGGAGCGTGAAAGCACAGCTCTGCGCCCCGGATATGCGCGTTCCCATCGGTTATGCGCTCGCCTACCCGGATCGCCTCGAGCGAGCCCCTGCGGGGGAGGCGTTGGATCCCCTCGAGCTCCTTGGGGCACAACCGAATTCCAGCCTCCTGCGTTATGATTACGAACGTGTCGATCCGCAGCGCTTTCCCAGCCTGGCCCTTGCTTACGACGCCCTCCGGCGCGGCGGATGTGCGCCTGCCGTGCTCTCCGCCGCGAATGAAGTCGCCGTCGAGGCTTTCGTCGCAGGGAGCATCGGCTTCGCGGATATCCCCTTGCTCGTCGGTGAGGCCCTCGCGGGGCTTCCGGCGTACGATCTCACGTTGGCGGGGCTTCGCATCGCCGACGGGGCAGCACGCTCGTTCGTACGCACGCGTCTCGCCGAACGTTCTTCCCTCTCCACCGGAGTCTAAATGCATCTACTGTCGTTAATTCCGATCGCTATGCTCGGAAAGGTTCTCACGTTTCTCGTCATGCTCTCGATTCTCGTGGTGCTGCACGAACTCGGGCATTTTGCGATCGCGCGGCGCAACGGCGTGCGCGTGAATGAATTTGCATTGGGCATGGGGCCGAAACTCTTCGGCTACACCAGCCCGCGCAGCGGAACGCTCTATTCGGTCCGCGCACTGCCGATCGGCGGCTACTGCGCGATGCTCGGTGAAGACGGTACGCGGACGCAGGCCGAGCAGCAACGGGAATTTCGCGGCGCGCAGCAAGCCGATGAAGGCGATTTTCAAAGCAAAGCGCCCCTTGCGCGGCTGGCGATCGTGCTTGCCGGGCCGATCGTCAATTTTCTACTCGCCTACGTGATTCTTTTGATCGGGATCCTCGCATTCGGGGTCGCCTCCTCAAAACCGAGTACCGTCGTCGCACTCGTGGAGAGCGGTTCACCGGCGCAGCACGCCGGGATCGCTCCGGGTGATAAGATTCTCTCCGTCGACGGCGTTGCGTATTCAAGCGGAACCGCGCTGGTGAAGAAATTGCATGCGTCGCTTGGGAAGACGCTCCGTATCACTTTTCTGCACGACGGTGTAACGCAGGTACACAACGCCGTTCCCGGCCCCTGCCCGGGGCAGGCGCGCGACGGTTGCATCGGCATTGCTGCGAGCATTCCCTACGAGCGCGTCGGCTTCAAAGATGCGTTCATCGATGCGGGCTATACCTACGGTCTCATCGCGGCACAGAGCGTCGGAAGCATTGAAAAACTCGTCACGCACTTCACGAAGTACGCGGGACAGGTGAGCGGCCCGATCGGCATCGGCCGCGCGGCAATCGCGATTCAAGATCTCGGTTGGGGTCCGTATTTTGCGCTCGCGGCGACGATCTCGTTTGCGCTCGGGCTCTTCAACCTCTTACCGATTCCGGCGCTCGACGGCGGTCGCGCAGCCTTCATTATCGCCGAATTGATTCGCGGCAAACCGGTCGATCCCGAACGCGAAGCGATGGTGCATTTCGCGGGCTTTGCCGTCGTGCTCGCGCTCTTTGCCATCATCGCGATTCACGATATCGGGAACATCATCGCCGGTAAAGGGGCGCTCAACTAATGCTCCGTCTCCGCCGCAAGAGCAAAGCAATCGAGCTCTTTAATAAGACCGGCAAAGCGGACGTCAAACGCGTTTGGATGGGCGGCGATCATCCGGTCGTCGTTCAATCGATGACGACGACCGATACCGCAGATGCCGATGCGACGCTCGAACAGATCTACGGCTTGGCGATGGAGGGTTGCGAAGTCGTCCGCGTGACGGTGAAAGATACGCCCGATGCCGACGGGCTTCCGGGGATCGTCCATCGCTCGCCGGTGCCGATTGTCGCCGACATTCATTTCGATCATCGCATGGCGCTTGCAGCGATCGAGGCCGGCGTCGCGAAGCTGCGGCTCAATCCCGGAAATATCCGCGATCCGAAGAAAGTCGCGGAGGTTGTGCTCGCGGCGAAGGCACGGGGCATCCCCATTCGCGTCGGCGTCAATATGGGCTCGCTTGCGCCGGATTTGGAAGAGCGGCTCGGACATAGCGCCGAGGCGATGGTCGAATCGGCGATGCGCCATATTGCGATGCTCGAAGAGCACGGTCACGACGATATCGCGGTCTCGTTGAAGGCGCACGACGTTCTTACCACGGTTTACGCCTATCGCCTGATGGATACGCGTCTGCGCGATCGCGGGACGCCCTATCCGCTGCACCTCGGCATCACCGAGGCGGGACTGCTGCGCGACGGCACGATCAAATCGTCGATCGGTTTGGGGATTCTTTTATTCGAAGGTATCGGGGATACGATTCGCGTTTCGTTAGCCGCCGATCCGATCGAAGAGATTCCGGTCTGTTGGGGAATCCTGAAGTCGTTGGGTCTGCGCGAAAAAGGATTCGATATTACCGCCTGCCCCAGTTGCGGTCGCGCCGAGATCTCGGTGCTCGAACTCGGGCGCAGCGTCGAAGCGATCGCCAAGCTCTACACCGCTCCGGTCAAAGTCGCGGTGATGGGTTGCGTCGTCAATGGGCCGGGTGAATCGAAGATGGCCGATGTCGGCGTCGCGGGCGGCAAGGGGAAAGGCGCAATCTATCGCGCCGGTGCGTTGATCGGCACCTATCCGGAAGAAGAACTACTCGGCGCCTTGCGCCTGGAGATCGAACGCGTCATTCTCGAAAAGTATCCCGCCTATCGACACGAGGTGACGCTCGTTTCGTGACCTATACCGTACCACGCGCGCGCACGGTCTTGCTGACGTGTGCGCTCGCCGGCCTCACCGCCCTCTGGCTCGCGCTCGCGCAGCGCCCGGAGTTGCGCGTGAACGGGCGTGTGGTCAACCCGCGCGTCGCGCCGTTTGTTACCGCCGACGAGCATCTCTTTCTTCCGGTGCGCGGCATAGCGCGGCGCGTCGGTGGACGGATCGAAGTGGTTCCCGCGAAGCGCGAGGTCATTCTGATCCGCGGGCGGACCGTGGTGCGCTTTCGCATCGGCGATCGCTTCGCAAACCTCGACGGGCGCGCTATTCCGTTAAGCCGCGCGCCGTTCGTGTTGCACGGGCGTACGATGGTCGATGCGGCGATTATCTCGCGCGCGTTCGCCGTTCATGTCGCTTACGAAAAGGCTCGCAACCGCGTCGACATTCTCACGCCCGGGCTCAATTTTCAGAGCGTCGCTAAACCTCGCTGAGACCCTCGGGTTCGTCGACCGGCACGATCTGCTCGGGGTTCGAGCGCCAAAAGCCGTAACTGAAGAAGAAGACCAGGCCGATGACGAGCGCGCCGGCAAACCATTCCCAGGTCGTGCGAGAGAGCCCGAAGATCGCCAAAAAGAGCGACGAGACGATACCTAAGATGGGGAAGAGCGGAACGAACGGTACGCGGAAGCTGCGCGGCATATCGGGTTTGCGCTTGCGCAGATAGAGCACTCCGGCGCAGACGACCGTGAACGCGATCAGCGTGCCGATGTTGACGAGGTTGAGGAGCTGATTGAGTGGCACGACGAGCGTGAGAATCGCGACGGCGAATCCCGTGAACATTGTGGTGTTCACCGGGGTTTTGAATTTCGGATGCACCTTGGCGACGATCGGCGGCAGCATTTTGTCGCGCGCCATGACGTAGAAAATGCGCGACTGACCGAGCAGCGAACTTAAAGCAACGCTCGTCGTACCGGCGAGGACGCCGATGACGATGATCGCGCTAACGAACGGCAGATGGAGTGGGGCAAGTGCGACGACCAAAGGATCTTTGATCGGCACCTTCGACCACGGCATCGCGCCGACGAGGACGATCGCGGTCGCGCAGTAGATCAGCGTGCCGATTCCCAACGCGCCGAGAACGCCGAGCGGAACGTCGCGCTTGGGGTTCTTGCATTCTTCGGCGGTGGTGGTCGCCGTATCGAAGCCGATGTAACTAAAGAATACG
>JAJXXM010000315.1 GCA_021781095.1 bacterium | reverse complement strand
CGTAGCGCTTTCGCGCGCCGAATTTACAGTCCGGTGCCTTTAACCACTCGACCACCTACCCACGCGACCGTCTGCCGACGGCTCCGGACGGTACGATATCAAACCCCAAGACTCCTCGCAACGACTACCGTCAAAAATCCACGCTCGCTCCTCGCTCCCCGGGTCGTGCGGAGGGGGCGTCCGAGAGGCGTGGAAGCTGCCGCTCTCCGCCGACGTGGCTCAGCGGCTACAGCAGCAGTTTTGTAAACTGCCAATCGTGGGTTCGAGTCCCACCGTCGGCTCCACCATTCTCTCCGGGAGATGCCCATGCAAACCGTCCGTCCCAAATGGCGCGCCGGCGGCCTCGCCCTCGTCTGCGAGCGCTGCTCCTCCGAACGCATCCCCGAAGAGACGCCCGAGATCGCAGCGCGACACGGCACGGTGCCGCTGCGCACGTGGCTGAAAGCCGCGCTAAAAGAACGCGGGAAGTGGGGAGCGATTCGCGCGATCTCGACATCGTGTATGGATGTCTGTGCGAAGGGGCTGGTGACGCTCTGCGTCGTACCGAGCGACGGCCGCGCGAGCGAAACGTTCGTCGTCGATCCCCTCGAGGATCGCGAACGCGCCTACGACCGCATCGTCGCGATCTGCGGCGAGCGGCTCGAGCGAAGGATGGATGTCGACGAGGGCGCGGGGGGCGACGAGCGATAAACGTACGGCTCGAGCGATCCGCCCCACACCTCCGCCTACAATCGGTTATTTAAACTCGAACTCGGCGAGATTCTTCTCGATCTTGCGTTTGACGCGCTGCAGCGCGTTGTCGATCGATTTCACGTGGCGACCGAGATCGCGAGCCATCTCTTGGTAGCTCTTGCCTTCAAGGTACGACTCGAGGACCTGCGATTCGAGCTCCGAGAGATTCTGGCGAATGCGCTGCCGGATGTCGTCGGAGACCTCTTGCGTCACGACCAGCTCTTCGGGGTCGCCGGATTTTTGCGCCGGCATCACGTCGAGCAACGTCCGCTCGCTATCCTCGTCGTAGATCGGCTTGTTGAGCGAGATATATTGATTGAGCGGAATGTGCTTTTGGCGCGTCGCAGTTTTGATTGCGGTAATAATCTGACGCGTGATGCACAATTCGGCGAAAGCGCGAAAACTCGAGAGTTTGTCGGCTTTAAAATCGCGGACCGCCTTATACAGGCCGATCATGCCTTCTTGAATGATATCTTCACGATCCGCGCCGATGAGGAAGTAGCTCTTTGCCTTGATGCGCACGAAGTTCTTGTATTTGTTGAGTAAGAACTCCATCGCAAGGCTATCGCCGCTCTTCGCGGTAGCGACGAGGTCTTCGTCGCCGCGTTCGTGATAGTCCAACCCCGTTGGGGCCGGCTGGGTCATTGCCATGGGTGGTATCTGCCTCGTCTGGGACGCGTGGACGCATGACGCGGGCCGGGGCCCGTCGAGCGCGTCGCACGGGACGGAGTATAGAAGGGCTCCCCTCCACCGTCAAGCGTTTTTGCCGCAACCGGCCGATTTTCTAGCGCTACGGCAGCGAAGGCTCGCTCCCTCGGCGTTGGCGCACCGCCTCGTACAGGAGCACCGCGGCCGCCACCGAGGCGTTGAGCGAGGCGACCCCGGCGAGCATCGGGATCTTCACCCGGAAGTCGCAGTTCTTGGCGACCAGCGGGGCGAGCCCAGCCCCCTCCGCCCCGATGACCAGCGCGAGGTCTCGGTTGAAATCGACATCGTACATCGACTCCGCCCCCTCGCCGGCATCGGCGCCGGCGATCCAAAGCCCGCGCTTTTTCAATGCGGCGATCGTTTGCGCGATATTGGTCACTTGAGCGATCGGAATATGCGCGGTCGCACCCGCGGCGGCTTTCCGTACCGTCGCGTTGATGCCCGCACTCCGGCGGTCGGGAAGAACGATGCCGTTCGCGCCGATGCATGCGGCGGTGCGAACGATCGCACCGACGTTATGCGGATCGGTGAGATGGTCGAGCAGCACGACGAGCAGCGGTGCTCCATCGCGCGGCACGAGCACCTCCTCGAGATCGGCGTACGGAAAGGGAGCGCTCCGTGCGACGACACCTTGATGGGCCTTGTAGGGCAGGCGCGCAAAAAATTCGCGCCCCTCGAAGCGGGCGCGCAGGCCGCGCTCCTCCGCCGCCGCGAGCAAGGCGCGCAAGGCGGGATCGCGCGCGCGATCACTCGCGACATGCAGCGCGAGAATCTTTTCGCCGGCTCCCAGCGCTTCTTCCACAGCGTGAATTCCGTAGATCACGTCGTCGAAATCGAGTGGGGCTTTCATTCGCGCACCGGCTATCGGACGACGCTCCATACCGAACCCTCCTTACCATCTTGTATTTCGATGCCGCAACGCAGGAGCGCATCGCGTAACCGGTCGCTGCGCGCCCAGTCCTTGCCGGCGCGCGCTGCGAGCCGTTCCGCAATCGCTCGTTCGAGCGCCGCCCGTGCGTCCTCGATCCCGTCGAGCCAGGGTTCGCCGATCTCGCGGCGCAGGGCCGCTGCGAGGTCGGAGGGTAACGGAAGCGCTTCCGGCTCGGCGAGCCAACGTTCGTCGGGCTCGATTCCGAGCAGCGTCAGTGCGTTTCGAAGCTCCGCCAACCGCTGCGCGGCGCCCTCCGTCTCGGCATTCCCCGCCGCAGCGAGGACCTCGCGCAGCGCCGCAGCGGTATTCATGTCGTCGTCGAGCGCCGCAACCACGCTCGCGGTCAACGCGCCGCCTTCGAGAATGGAGCCGTTCGCGCTCCCCACCACTGCGTGGAGGGCGCGATAATCGCGGCGGAGCCGCTCGAGCGTCGCCTCAGCCCCCGCCATCGCTTCGTCGGTAAAGTTCATGACTTTTCCGTAGCCGGTCCGCAAGAACAGCAGCCGAATCGCCTGCGGATCGTAGCGATCGAGCACGTCGCAGAGCGGTTCGAAATTCCCGAGCGATTTGCTCATCTTGCGATTGTCGAAAAGCAACAATCCGCCGTGCAACCAAAAATTCGCCATCGGCGGCCGCGCCATCAACGGCTCGCTCTGCGCGATTTCGTTTTCGTGATGGGGGAAAATAAGATCGGCACCGCCGCCGTGGATATCGAAGCCCGTCCCCTCGGGATCGAGCAACGCATGCGACATCGCCGAACACTCGATATGCCATCCCGGCCGCCCATCGCCGTAGGGTTCGAACGGCCAATGCGGCTCGCCCGGCTTCGCGAATTTCCAGAGCGCGAAATCGAGCGGTTCTTCTTTCGCTTCGTCGATTTCGATGCGGGCGCCCGCCTCGAGCTCGGCGACATTCCGATTGGAGAGCGCGCCGTACCGTTCGAATTTTCCGACGCGATAATAGATACCGTCGCTCGCCACGTAGGCGTAGCCGCGCTCGATCAAGGCCACGATCGTTTCGCGAATTTGCGGAATGAACTCCGTCGCGTAGGGCTCCTTATCGGGTTCGCGCACGCCGAGACGTTGCATCGAACGCTTGAACTCCGCGTAATAACCGTCGACGATCTCTCGCCACGAAACGCCGAGCCGATGTGCCGCGGCGATGCTACGATCGTCGATATCGGTGACGTTTTGAACGTAGGTCACTTCGTACCCCGAAAACGTCAGATAGCGACGGAGGATATCGAAAAAGAGAAAGGAGCGCGCGTGCCCGAGGTGCGCCTGTGCCGACGGCGTCAGCCCGCAGACATAAATCGAAACGCGCCCATCGCGGCGCGGTTGGAACGGCTCGACCCGGCGAGTACGGGTATTATAGAGCTGCAGCGGCATCGTCGTTTCCTTGCGAACGCTCGAGCGCCCGCAAGCGCCCTTCGAGTTGGGCGACGCGGGTCTGTAATTGCGCGATCTGCACCGCATCGGGATCGGGCATGAGGACGCGTGGTGGTTCGTTCGCGTCTCGTACGGGTTCTCCGTCGATGAACACCACCCGTCCCGGAACGCCGACGACGACCGCGTTGGCGGGAACGTCGCGAACGACCACCGACCCGCCGCCGATCTTCGTATTCTCGCCGATCGTGATCGCGCCGAGCACCGCCGCGTTGACGCCGACGACGACGTTTCGCTCGAGCGTCGGGTGGCGTTTCCCGTGCGAGAGGCTCGTGCCGCCGAGCGTGACGCCCTGGTAGATCGTGCAATCGTCGCCGATCTCCGCCGTCTCGCCGATCACCACGCCCATGCCGTGATCGATGAAGACGCCCGTGCCGATCGTCGCGCCCGGATGGATTTCGATTCCGGTGAGAAAGCGTACGATATGCGCGAGCCAACGCGGGAGAAGCGGGATACCCCAGCCGTGCAGCACGTGGATGAATCGATGTGCGAACAGTGCGTGAAATCCCGGATAGGAGAGCACCACGTCGAGCGCCCCACGGACCGCGGGATCGCGCTGTAACGGCGCGCGAAAATCCGCGGCGATCGTCTTTAATAATCCCATTACGAGGGCCGCTTTCCGTGGATCGGTTCGAAGGGCTTGCCGTCAGGGCCGAACGCGATCGGTTCCAAGCCGCGCCCGTGCAGGAGCCGCGAATTAATCGCGCCGATACGAATCAGAATACGATCGTGGCCGAGGAGCGGAAAGAGCGCCTCGAGCGGGACATCGTCGCGCACGCCGGTGAGCGCCATGCGAACGCTATCGAACGCATCCGACGCGCTCAAACCGAACTCCTCGCCGATCGCCGCGAGATCGTGGGCGAGCGGGAGACCGCGCAATTCGGGTTGCGCGTCGACATATTGCCCGACGGCATCGAGAAAGAACAGGACCTCACGCGAGCGGAGCCGTTCCAGCTCCAACGCCGGCACGACGCACGACTCCGCGCGCAGCGCCAGCACCAGCGGGCGCGCGAGGTCGAGATCGGCGACACGCTCGCCATAGGCCTCGAGGAAGGTCTCGATCCAACGCAACGCCGCGTCGGGGGCGGGCGTTTCGAGAAGCCCCCAGTCCTGCATGCGGCGCGCGAGCGCGAGAACGTTCGGGCTCACGATGCGAGCGGCTCGACGGTCGCGACGGCATAGACGGCGATCCCCGTCCCGTCTCCGGTATATCCCATTCCCTCGCTACTCTTTGCTTTCACACTCACGGCACTCGCATCGACGCCGCATCGAGCGGCAAGGTTGCATCGCATCGTCTCAGTGAACGCCGCGAGACGCGGACGTTCTACGACGATGGTCGCATCGAGGTTGCCGACACGGTAGCCGCGCGCCCGAACGAGTGCGACGCAGGCCGCCAGCAATTCCAAAGAATCGGCGTCCTTCCACTGGGGGTCGCTATCGGGGAAATGCTGCCCGAGGTCGCCGAGGGCGAGCGATCCCAGCAGGGCGTCGGCAACGGCATGCGCGAGCGCGTCGGCATCGGAGTGCCCGAGCGCCCCCCGGTCGCTGGGGATCTCGACGCCGCCGAGGACGAGCCGGCGACCGAGAACGAGCCGGTGGGCGTCGAAGCCGTGTCCGACCCGCATCATCGCTGCACACTGACGCGCGCGGTGCGCGCGCGAAGGATCGCCGTCGCGAGCTCGCGGTCGCTCTGTTGCGTCACTTTCAAATTCTCCGGGCTCGAGGGAACGATCGTGCAACGCACGCCGATCGCCTCCAACAACGCGATGTCGTCGGTCGCAGCGATCCCGGCCGCGACGGCGCGTTCGTGCGCCGCGAGCAGGTCGGCGGTGGTTGCGAATTGCGGCGTCTGCGCCCCCCACAGGTGCTCGCGCGCGACGGTCTCACGAACGAGCATCGAACCCTCGTCGGTTCTTTTGAGCGTGTCGACGATGCGCGTCGCGAGCAGGGCGGCACGCCCCGGTGCGACCTCGCGCATTCCCGCTTCGATCTCCTCCGCGCGTACGCAGGGGCGTGCGCCATCGTGAATCGCGAGTGCATCGCATCGACCGGCGAGCACGCGCAACCCGTTGCGAACGCTCTCTTGTCGCGTCGCGCCGCCTTCAACGAGCGGTGCGAGCCGACCACCGAGAATCGGTCGCGCGACGCGCTCGACTTCATCGAACGCCGCGGGTGCGGTCACCACCGCAACGACCGAGAACGCCTGCACCGACGCAATCGCTTCGAGCGACCACGCAAGCATCGGGCGACCGGCGATCTCCACGAGTTGTTTGAAGCCGCCGAAGCGACGTCCCTCACCCGCAGCGACCACCAACGCACCCCACCGCATCACTCCTCGCTCTCCTCGCCTTTCGGGCGCGCGAAGATCATCCGCCCCGAAACGGTCTGCAACACGCTGGTTACGATAACGTCGAGCCGGTCGCCGAGATATCGGCGCGCGCGTTCGACGACCACCATCGTTCCATCGTCGAGATAGGCAACTCCCTGGTGCGGTTCTTTCCCTTCGCGAACGACGTGCACGCGCATCTCCTCACCCGGCAATACCACCGGCTTGAGCGCCGCGGTCAGCTCGTGAAGGTTGAGCGTCATTACGTTCTCGACCCGTGCGACGCGCTGCAGATTGTAATCGTTCGTGACGATTTTCGCGCCGAACTCGCGAGCGTAACGAACGAGTTTTGCATCGACGTTCCCCGGCGCGAGTTCAGGGTAATCGCGGTCGACCACTTCGAGCCCGGCGACTTCCTGCAAGCGGCCGAGCACGTCGAGGCCGCGCCGTCCACGCGCGCGTTTCAGCGCATCGGCGGAGTCGGCGATTTGCTGGAGCTCGCGCAACACGAAACGCGGGAGCACGAACGGCCCTTCGAGGAATCCGCTCTTGATCGCTTCGACGATGCGCCCATCGACGATCACCGATGTATCGAGCACCTTCGGCGAGAGACCCGAAACGAGCGAGGGCGGTAAGGGAACGATGCGTAGCTTCGCACCGATGCGCGCGCCGAGGTAGGCGATAAACATCGCGACGACGAGGTAGACGAGGATCGCGACCAGGCTGCCCGTCTTGCCCGCAACGCCGACGAATTCGAAAAAGATGCTCTTGGTGAGGTAGGCGATCACCAAGCCGACGATCAGGCCGGCGGCTCCCCCGACGAGTTCGGAGGGGGCGAGCCGTTCGACCGAACGCTCGACCGCGCGGGCTTCTTCCTCAAAGAGCGACTGCGCGACCGGTGCGAGAAAGATTCCCACGACCGCGCCGACGACCGAGGCGCCGATATCCAAAAGAATCTGCACGCCCGAACCGGCGGTATGGAACGTGAGCACGCGAAGATAGGCTTCTTGTCCGACGAGAAAGCCGGCAACCGCGAAGAGAATCGCGAAGATCGCGCGCAGGAGCGTCGAGGAGAGATTTGTCGTTTTCACTCGAGCGTCACAAAGGCCCCACAAACGGTATTGGCGAGCAATCGTCCACGCCGCGTTAAACGGAGATGTTCGTCGCTGCGTTCCAACAATCCGACCTCGATGAAGCCTGCGATCGTGGAGGCGTACGTAACGAACGGATCGATGCCGTATCGTTGATTAAAGGCCGAGGCATCGACCCCTTGTGCGGTCCGCAGCGCGAGCATCATCGCCTCGCCGATACGCGCGAGGCCCTCGAGCCGCTCGCAGTCGCGAGGGACCGGCTCGTCCCGTTCGATCGCCTCCATATAGGTCGTCAGGCTCCGCGTCGCGGTGCAGCGCACCCCCTCGAGGTAGGATGCCGCGCCGACGCCGAGGCCGAGGTAACTTCCATTCCGCCAATAGTTTGCGTTGTGCCGACTCTGGTGCCCCGGGCGCGCGAAATTGCTGATCTCGTAGTGCTCGAAGCCGGCGGCACCGAGCCGATCCATCGCCAACTCGTAGAGCCGCGCCTCAAGATCTTCGTCGGCAAATCGCTCCGGCGCGCGCGCGTAGAGCCGTTCGAAGGGCGTCCCGGATTCGATGGTGAGGCCGTACGTCGAACAATGGTCGACGCCTGAAGCAATCGCCGCGTCGAGCGACTCGATCCAACTCGCTTCACTCTGGCCCGGAAGGGCGAAGATCAGGTCGACGGAGAGCGATCGAATGCCGGCGGCGCGGGCTTCGCGAATGCAGCGCTCGACATCGGCGTTGCTGTGGCGGCGCCCTAGTGCGCGCGACTCCGACTCGCGAAACGACTGCACGCCGATCGAGAGGCGGTTGATGCCCGCACGCGCGTACGCTTCCATATCGCCGGGGCGGACGGCATCGGGATTGACCTCGATCGTCACCTCGCGCTGCGCGTCGACCTGCGGGAAATGCTCCTGTAGGCGTACGAGGAGATCGACGATCGCATCGGCGTCGTAGGCGTTCGGCGTTCCGCCACCGAGAAAGATATTCTCGGCCGGACGGCGAACCGACACGGCGATCTCCCGATGCAAGGCGTCGAGATAGCGACGCGCGTCGCTACGGCGCAGCGGCCACTTCGCGAAATCGCAATAGGGGCAGATATAGGGACAGAACGGCAAATGGACGTAGACGCCGCCAAACGCCTCTTCAGTCAATCGGCATCGAAAACACGGCGCACGCTCGCGGACCGGAGTTCGTGGCGACCACCGGGCCGCAGCTGTAGACGGTGAGCGATTCGCAGCCACCGATGAGTTTTTCGCGGATCTCCTTCTCGAACTCGGCGGCGAGCTCCGGCGCGTCGACCGTTCCGACCATAAACCGAATCTTCGAGGTGTTTTCCAGGCTGCGCAACGCGATACTGATGAGTTGACGGCGCGATTTTTCGAAGTCGTTCGTTTGCGTCGCCGACTCCGCGACGCCGTGATTGAGTTGGAGAATCGGGCTTAAGCGCATCATCTGCGCGAGCGAGACGACCGCTTTGTTCAGGCGCCCGCTTCGGCCGAGGAAGGTAACGTCGGGGAGCACCATATTGCCGCGCTGGGTCGCCAGCTTCGCACGCAGCCGCGCCGCGATTTCTTTTAACGGGACCCCGGCCTTCGCGAGTTCGGCCGCGAGCATCGCGTGCAGCGCCAATCCACCCGAGAAGGTCTCGGTGTCGACGACCTCCACTTTGCCGGGGAATTTACGCGCGGCGGCGCTCGCCGATTCGAACGTTTTCGAGAGCTTCGCTCCGATCGTCGGGCAGATCACCTCGCGCCCCGCATCGATCTCTTTCTGAAAGACGGCCGCGAACTCGTCGCTCGAGGGCTCCTCGGTGATCGGGTTCTCCTTCGAGCTCATCAATCGACGATGAAATTCCGCCATCGTGATATCGACGCCGTCGCGGAAGCGCTCGTTCCCCCAAATAACGTAGAGCGGAACCTGGACGATTCCGTATTTTGCCGCCATTTCGCGCGACATATCGCAAGTGCTATCGGTAACCACCGTGACGGACATGAAAACCCCCCTCTGTTATTGCGTACTACGGGCCGTCTGCCGATCGCTAAAAGCATCGGTCGCGACGACTCCAATCGCCCCGGCCCCGGCGTGCACCGCAATCACCGGACCTGCTTCGACGATATCGATCGAAATTTCGCGCCCGGAGTTGCGCTCGACGATCCGGTCGCGCATCTGCGTCGCGAGTTCGGGCGCCTGCGTGTGGATGACGCGAAAGCGAACCGGAGCCGAGCCTTTCTCGTCGGAGCAGATGAGATCGACCATTGTTTCTTGGGCGCGCTTGAAGGTGCGTACCTGAGAGCGCGAGACGACCGCCCCCGCTTCGAGCGTGAGAATGGGAACGATTTTCATCAGGCCGCCAAGGACGGCGGCCGCCCGACCGATGCGCCCGGTGCGCTGCACGTGCGAGAGATCCGGCAGGGTTGCATAGAGCGGCGTCCGCTCTCGCATGGTGGTGAGGTGACGAAGAATATCCTCCATCGAGGCCCCGGCCGACGCCATGCGCGCCGCATCCTCGACGAAAAATTGCAGCCCGCCGGCGGCATTCATCGAATCGAAGAGTTCGACGCGTACGCCCGCGATACGCTCGGCGGCGGCTCTCGCGGCATTGATCGTTCCCGAGAGCACCGACGAGATCGTAATGCAGAGAATATCCTCACCGCGAGTGGCCGCCGGTGCGAAGGCTTCTTCAAACATCGCCGCACTCGGCTGAGAAGTGGTCGGCAAAATCGGGTCGTGGCCGAGCCGTTCGAAAAATTGCGGGCGCGAGATATCGATGTAGTCGCGCAGCGATTCGTTACCGAAGACGACGAAGAGCGGAACGACCGTTACGCCGAGTTCGGCCGCACGCGCCGGATCGATATCGGCGGTACTATCGGTGACGACGTGAATCGGCATTAAACTTTTGTTACCATCTCTCCGGCGACGAGTTGACCGATCTTCCCGACGACGTCGGCGCGCGTTTCTTCGATCGCGGCGCGAATGGCATGCTTGATGCCGTTTCGGCTGATGCGGCCGTGCGAAACGATGCAATTTCCTCGGAGCCCGAGCAGCGGAGCTCCGCCGTAGGTCTCGTAATCGTAACGTTTGCGTAACCCGCGCAACCGCGGTAAGAGCAGGGCGGCGCCGAGTTTGGCCATGAGTCCGCCGCCGAGCACTTCCTTCTTCATCACGGATCCAAGATCGCCGATCATTCCCTCGCACGCCTTGAGCACGACGTTGCCGACAAACCCATCGGCGACGATGACGTCGGCGACGTTATGGAACATATCTTTTCCTTCGATGTTGCCGACGAAATGGAGCGGCGCGCGATCGAGCAGCGCGGCGGCCTCGAGCACCGCGGCATTCCCTTTGGTGCGTTCCTCGCCGATGGAGAGAATGCCGACGCGCGGGCGTTCGATTCCTAAGGCGGCGCGCGCGTAGGCGCTCCCCATGATGCCGAACTGGACGAGCCATTCGGGGCGACAATCGACGTTCGCTCCCGAATCGAGGAGCACCGACGGGCCGTTGAGCGCGGGCCAGACCGTCGCGATCGCCGGGCGCGCGATCCCCTCGATGGTGCGGAGTTTCACCAACGAGATGGCGAGAAAGGCGCCGCTATTCCCCGCCGAGACGACGCCGTCGGCCTCGCCGGATTTTACGAGTTCGATCGCCCTCCCGAGCGAGGTCCGGTCGGCGCCGCGCAGCGCCTGCGAAGCGTGTTGATCCATCGGCACCGCCTCGGGGGCGTGAACGACGGCAACGCGATCGCTCCCGCTTCCTCCCAGCAGCGGCCGAATGCGCGCTTCATCGCCGACGAGGACGATGTCGGCGCCGAAGGCTTCGACGGCGAGCAAGGCACCCGCGACGACCTCCTCCGGGGCGCGGTCTCCACCCATCGCATCGACGGCAATACGCGGCTCACTCATCGAGCGCTATCCAATACTCTGCGTTGCTCATTCCGCCGTAATAATACTCCACATCAAGATTCGGGAAGGCTTCGCTCATCGCATCGGCCAGCACCTTTGCATCGCGCTCTCGCTGTGTTCCGCCATAGTAAAGGGTCAGCAGCCCCCCGCGCTCGCCTCCCATCGCCTTCACCACATCGCGCAACACCTCGAGGAGGCTCTCGGCGACGAACAACTCGCCGTCGAGCGCGGCGACGGGCTTCCCACGCGCGATCCGCAGGGTACCGTGCACGGCGTCCTTCCCGGCGAAGAAGAGCTGCGCGGCACGCACGCGGGCGGCCTCGGCGAGAATCTTTTCCACCGGAGGAGTCGCGGCATCGCCGAGCGAGCGTAAGGCGAAGAGCCCCGCGATCCCGGCGACGATGTTGCGCGTCGGCACGACGACGACGCGTTTATCGCTACGGTTCGCCGCCTCGCGCGCCGCTAATTCGACATTTTTATCGTTGACGAAGAGCACGACGTCATCCGAAAGCGTTTTCGTGATCGCGAGTAACAAGTCGCGAACGCTTGGATTGACCGCTGCGGGTACGGTCACTTCCGCGCCCAACTCGCGCGCGATCGCTTCGAATCCCTCCCCGGGAACGACCGCCACGATCGCCCGCGCGTGCGGGACGCTATCGACCACCAAGACGTGGTGCTGCCGTTCCATATCGTCGACTTTTAAATGCGTGACGGTGCCGAAGCGCTCGACGCTCTCGGTCACGCGCTGCGGAACGTCGGTATGGATGTGCACCTTGATTTTCGGAATATCGCCGATGACCAGCAACGATTCGCCGAGTTTTTCTAAAGTCGCGCGGACCTCATGGACCCCGGCGGTCGCACGCTCGAGAATGAACTCCGTGCAGAACTTGTTCTCACCGACCTGTTGCGTTTTCGCAAACGCGCTCTTCTTCGCCGGCCGTCGCGGGAATGCAGTCGCCCGCACCTTCACATCGGGGCGAAAACTCGAAATGCCCTCGAGAAAATAGACGAACCCCGCTCCGCCGGCATCGACGACTCCCGCTTCCTTCAGCGCGGCGAGTTGCTCCGGCGTCCGGTCGAGCGCCTCATTTGCCGCGCGCACCACCCCGGTTAAGAGCCGGTAGAAATCCGGTTCGTGCAGCGCGAGCCGATAGGCGGCCTCCGCCGCCGCGTCGGCGACCGAGAGAATCGTCCCCTCGACCGGGCGCAGTAACGCCTGGCGCGCAGCCGCAACGCTCTCCCGCAACGCCGTCGCAAAGACGAAGGTATCGATCTCGCGCCGATGGCGAACGTGGTGGGCGAAGCCGCGCAGCATCTGCGAGACGATCACGCCCGAGTTCCCGCGCGCGCCCATCAGGCTCCCCTCCGCGGCCGCCGCTGCGACCTCCGAGAGCGGAGCGCTCGCGCATTTCGCGGCAGCGAGGCTCGCCGAGCGAACCGTCAGGAACATGTTGGTTCCGGTGTCGCCGTCGGGGACGGGAAAGACGTTGAGATCGTTGAGGACGCCCCGGTATTTTTTGAGAAAATAGCTGCCCGCGGCTATAAACTTCGCAAAGGCGCGCCCATCGAGCGCGGTCACATCCATGGCCGCGCTCCTTTGGGCTCTCCCGGTCGAATCCTGTCCCCGCCCTCGTCCGGGCTCGCTACGCTCGGTGAGGATTACCCGCCGAAATAGCCGTCGAGAACCTTTTTGGCACTCGTTGCCGGGTTCTGAGCGATGAGTTTCGGGTCGGTGGTGACGATGATCTCCCCCGCCATCGCGCCGGGGTAGCCATGGACCCCGGGTCGATGCGCCGGCTGCACGGCGGTTCCGAAGGTCTTTGCGAGCACGGCGTGGACCGAGCAGTAGTAGGCGTAGATGCCCGGCTTCGTCAACTTCACGGTATAGGTGGCAACGGGGTGCCCGGGCCCAGGTGTACCGGCAAGGTCACCGTCGATCGCCCGATTGAGCTTTCCCGTTGAGGGATGGTAGCCGAGGACGGTGTGGACGCCGGTGTCCTCGTTCACGAACACGACCGGTTGCCCCGGCGCGACCGCCACCACCGGCTCGAGGAAATCATTCCGACCGTTCATATGGATATAAACCGGCCCGCCGCCGGAACCTGCGGTCTGCGCGCTCGAGGTCGCGCATCCGACGAGCGCGAGGCTCAGCGAGAGGGCAGCGAGGAGCGAGATACGCCCGTGTTTCACGAGAACTCCCTTCAAGGGTCGAGGGTGCGAAGATGTCGTGAGTGGAACGCAGGCCGGAGGGGATTGGTGCCCTCCGGGCGGCCTTGAAGTTCGCGCCTCCCCATGGTAAACTGCTCAGGCTTTTGCGAGCCGTTCTGCGGCCCGCTACCTCCCGCGACTTTCGTCGCATCTCCGTTGTAAGGAACCGACTCAAATGGCGAAGCGCTGTGAAGTCTGTGGCAAAGGGCCGATGTCCGGCAACAACGTTAGCCACGCCATGAATAAAACCAAGCGTCGTTGGCTGCCCAATCTCCAGGCCGTCAAGATCGACGTCCGCGGCACGCACCGGACGGCGCGCGTCTGCACCGGCTGCCTGCGCGCGAAGCGCGTCACCCGCGCGGTCTAACCGCGCCGCGACCGGCGTGTCGAAGCAACGCATCGGCATCGTCGGGACCGGGCGCATGGGCGCGAACATCGCGCTTCGCCTCCACGATCTCGGATACGCGATCCCTTCGGTCTACGACATCGACGAAAACGCCGCCCGCCGCCTTGCTGCGCAGGTGGATTCCGTCGTAGCCGCTTACCCCGCCGAGCTTCCTCCCCACTGCGATATCGTGCTCACCGTCGTCAGCGACGACGCGGCGATGCTGGAGATTTTCGGCGACGGTGCAGACTCGTTGCTGCGCGACGCGCGCGGCCGTACGTTCGTCAACTGCGCCACGGTAGCACCCGCAACCCACATCGAAATCGAACGGCGCGCGCGTGCGGCGGGAGCGTCGGCGATCGAAGGATGTATGGCGAGTTCGATCGTTCAGGCTCGCGAAGGGAGCCTCTATCTCATGATCGGCGGCGACCGCGCGGTCTTCGAGCGCTGCGAGCCTTTCTTACGCGATATCAGTTCGTCGCTCGTTTACGTCGGTGAAGCGGGGCGCGCCGCCGCGCTCAAAGCGCTCGTCAACATGGTGATGAACGCCAACACCGCGGCGCTCGCCGAAGGGCTCGGGCTCGCCGATGCGCTCGGCCTCGATCTCGACCTCGTCCTCGAGGTCTTCGCGCGGACCGGTGCCGATTCGCGCGTGCGAGCGACCGACGGCGCCGATATGGTCGCGCGCGAACACGAGACCTATTTCTCCGCCGCACATGCCGCCAAGGACTCCGGCATCGCACTCGCGCTCGCGCGCGATGCGCGCCTGCGGCTGCCGATCGCCGAAGCGACGTATCGGCAGTACGAACGCCTCCGAAAGATCGGCCTCGGCGATCTCGACAAATCGGCGATCTCCGAACTCACCTTTCTTTCGCGTCACGCCGACGACGATGCGTAAGGTCGTTTTCGAAGACGGAGCCGAAACGACGCTCGAACGCTGGGGCGAAAACGGCCCGGCGATCCTCTGCATTCACGGAATGACGAGTTCCCGCCGATCCTGGACGCGATTCGCCGAACATCTTGCGTCGCGGTATCGCGTGTACGCCTACGATCAACGCGGACATGGCGATTCCGCGAGCCGTACCGGCCCGATGACGCTCGCGCAATGTATCGCCGACGCTACCGCGGTCGCGCGCGCAATCGGCGAACCGATCGAACTACTCGCCGGTCATTCTTGGGGCGGCGCGGTCGCGCTGGCCTCGGCCGAGCGAATCGAGGCGCGCAACGTTCTCGCGATCGACCCGATGCTCGCGCAGCTACCGGCAGCGTGGTACGACGAATTTCTCGACGAACTCACGGAGCTCTTCTCGCTGCACGGCGCGGCACGCGCGCATCGCGTTCGCGAACTCTATGCATCGTGGCACCGCCTCGACACCGAGGGGAAAGTGCACGCCGTCGCCACGATGACCGTCGCGCCGATCGTCGGATTACGCGACGAAAATCCCGCGCACACCTGGGATCTCCGCGAGCGCGCGCTCGCCTATCCGTTACCGCTCTCGCTCGTTCTCCCCGATGCGGAGGAGAGCATCATCCCTCGCGACTGCTACGACCGATTGCTCCGCGCGAGCGCTCCCGGTACCGTCGTTACGACGTTTTCCGAAGGGGATCACAACCTTCACCGAACGGCGTTCGCGCCGTTCGTCGCCGCGCTCGATCGTTGGTTGGCCACGCGCGGATTACCGTAACACGGCGTCGAGCGCACCGACGGCCTTGCCGATATGGTGTGGTTCGAGCGTCACCAGATACTCTACGCGGACGTGCGCGCGCTCGACGTCGCGCAACATCACGCCCACGAGCACGGGGCCGCGACGGCTCGGGGCGAAGGTCAATTCGAAGAGCCCGTCGGCAAAGCGAAGGAGCTCGCGCGGCCCGTTTCCTCCGGCGATTCGTTCGAGGTAGGAGCGCAGGTTTTCGAGGTCGCGCACGCGGAGGGCGAGATCGAACGCGCTCTCGACCGGAGGTGCGTAGAGCCGAGCGACGATATCGAGCAGGTCGAGCCCGTCGGGTTCGGCGACCTCGGGATAGCGATAGCCGAGAATTTCGATCTCCAGCGCAGCGCCGTTCGCGCGCTCGCCGAACGTAATACTCCCGGGGCTCATCCGTAGAGTATTTTATGTTTCGGCGGGGCGAACTTCAGGCGCGGCGCATCGATCGCCGTCGCTTTCATCAGTTCGCTCTTGACATTGGATCGTTCGCAGAAGCCCATCGTGCGTTGATCGTCGAGCTGGTACCCGCTCGGGTTCCATTTTTCTAACGCCGCGACGGGATCGACGGTCGCCCCGCCGTACGGCGAGGTATTCGCCACCGCCCGGGCCGCGAGCGTCGTCGCCAACAAAGTCGCGGCGAACGGCGAGGCGCCGAGCGCGACGAAACACGCCATCGCCGCAGCGAACACGTCCCCCGCTCCGTGCGCCGGATATGCCGGATAGTAGGGAGCGGAGACGCGCGCGTAATTATATCCGTTGGTAAAGAGCAACCGGCTGCGGTGCTTCTCGGGATCGCGCTCGTACGACGTGACGACGATGCCTTTGGGGCCGAGATCGAAGAGAGCGTTGAGAAATCCGAACTCGGTGAACGTATCGCCGACACCGCCGGTGAGGACGTCGGCCTCGAAGCGATTCGGCGTCACGATCTGCGCGACCGGGAGCAACAGCTCCACGATCGCACGCGCCGTCTCCTCGCTGACGTAGAGCCCCTTTTTCGCGTCGCCGATCACCGGATCGAGAACCACGATCCCGGAGAAATCGCGCAACGCCTGAGCCACGATATCGACGTAGATGGCCTTGGGAAGAAATCCGACGAGAATGACGCGCGGTTCCTGTTCGACGAGAAACCGAACGTCGCGTCGGAAATTGGTCGGGTCGGCATAATGCGTCGCTCGCCCCGAGAAACCGCCGTGGGCGCCGGCGAACATCGACTCGGCGTGAACGACGCGCAGGCCGAGGCCGTGGGCGACCGCGGCGAATGCCTGATTGCCGATAAAGCCCATGCCGACGCTATTTTGGATGCTCCCAATGAGCGGATACGAAAGGACTTCGTCGCGCTCGCCGTTCATCGCGTCTCTCCTACTTCAAAGTGGTCCCAACCATACCGATCGACCGGAGTCGCGCTTCCGCTTCTCCACCAGCGGACTCCGGCCTGCGCGTCGCAGCGCCCCACCGCAAGCAACTCCCGCCCGAAGCGTTTGTGGAATCGCTTTTGAAGATGCGCGAACGCCGGCGTCGCAATCGCCACGATCAATTCGTAATCCTCGCCGCCGGCGAGTGCGAGCTCCTCGGCGTCCTCGCCCGTCGCTCGCGCTACCGCTGCAATCTCCGGTGCGACCGGAATGCGATCGAGAAGGATACCGACCCCCGAGGCCACAGCGATCCGCGCGCAATCGCGGCCCAGCCCATCGGAGCAATCGATCATCGCTCGCACGTGCGAGCTGCCCGCAAGCCACCGCCCCTCGGGCACCCGCGCTCGCGCGTTTTCGTACGCATTTATGGCGCTTCCGCGGAGCGGCTCGTCGAGCAGGCGCGGATCGTCGAGCGCGCGTAGCCCCGCCGCACTCGCCCCAAGCGGCCCGGTCACGGCGATCGTGTCGCCGAGGCGGGCCCCGTCGCGGCGCTTGACGTGCGACGCGCGCACCTCACCGATTGCGGTTACCGCGAGTGAGAGCACCGGGGATGCCGTGCAATCGCCACCGGCGACCGCGACGCCGTGTTCGGTCGACGCACGCGCGATGCCGCGATAGAGCGAGCGGATATCGTCGAGTGTGAAATCGCGCGGGACGCCGAGCGCGACGGTCGCGAGACGCGGGCGAGCGCCCATCGCAGCGAGATCGCTCACGCTCGCGGCTATCGCCCGCGCGCCGATTCGTTCGAGCGGGGTCGTCGCTCGCCGAAAATGGACGCCGTCGACGAAAGCATCGGTACTGATCGCACTCCGATCGCTCCGCGACGGCTGCCAGAGCGCGGCGTCGTCACCGATTCCTACTTCGATGCGCGAGCGGCCCGCTTCGCCGAGCTCTTCGCGAATCGCCGCGATCGTTGCATTTTCGGAGAGCCCCATACCTTAGGTCGCGAGCGTTGCGCGCAGCGAGCGTAATTGCGCGGCGGGATCGACGCCGTCGAAAACCGCCGATCCCATGACCGCGATATCGGCCCCCGCCTCCGCCACGAGCGGCAGCGTTCGCGCGTTGATACCGCCGTCGACTTCGATCTCGCAACGTGGATTGCGTTGCGCGACTAAGGCACGCGCTTCGCGAATTTTCGCTAACGAA
>JAJXXM010000460.1 GCA_021781095.1 bacterium | reverse complement strand
TGCGATAGATATCCCAATCCGAGAAATTGGCGTAAAATGCGTGTCCCGGTGCGACGCGATGGATTTTTCCGTCGAAGCCGCGATAGCGCCCGTCGACGTCGCTAAAGAGATTCGGATGGAGCATCGTGTGATAGAGCGCGCTGTAAAATGTCCGGAGGTTTTCGTTGCTGCCGCCGGAGACGCGCACGCGCCCGAGGGCGCGGTTCCAGCGCTCGAGCGCACGATCGCGGACGCCGACGATACTCCAGGAGCGCGCCGATGCGCGAAGGTTTCGCCACGCGCCGCGCGAGCTAACGAACGAGATCGCCACTTGCATGCGCACATCGCGTCGTCGTGCGGCGTCGAAACGGAACCACGCACCCGCCTTCCGGCCGCGACCGTTTTCATAGAGCCCCGAGGCCGCGAACGGGCGGTTGAATCGTGCCGCCATGTAGATGGTGAAGCGGTCGGGCATACCGCAGAAATGCCCGCTCCGAGCGCTCGCGACGAGCGCGTTCGTACCGACGATGCGAACGCTCGCGTCGCCGACGCCGGCTTGATCGGAGGCGGGATTGACGGTGAGCAGTGCGTCGTGCGTCTGCGGAAAGGTAAAGCGCGCGAGGCCGCTACGCGAGGTCACGGTGAGTTCGGCACGGATACCGGGCTTGCCGAGCGTGACCGCATAATACCCGGGTACCGCAATTTCACCCTCGTGGGAATACGGCTGCGCGAGCCCTTGCAGCGCGGCGGGCGGCGCGCCGACGAGCGGCAACACGGCGAAATCGCCGAACACATTGCAGCCCGGCCCGCTGAGGTGCGTGAGGCTCAACCCGGTGATCGTGGTGTCGTTGAATTCGTAGCCGCCGCCCGCGTTCTGCGAAGGCGTGTCGGGGCTCCATTGCAGCATGCCGAACGGCACGTCGGCACCGGGAAAATCGTCGATCGGGCCGCCGACCGGCGTTCCCGACGTTCCGACGAACGGGTCGACGTAGGTGACCGGCGATGCGGCCGTGCCGGCTGCGGCGGCCGCGTTGCCGAACAGCGCGAGCGCCACGACGAACGGGAGCAGTAATCGTGACGCTCGCAGCATCGCCTAGAGTGCCTTGACCGCCGCGGTGAGCGCGTCGACGCTCGCCTTAGCATCGCCGAAGAGCATCGACGTGTTCGGCATCTCGTAGAGCGGGTTGTCGATGCCCGCGAATCCCGAGCGCATCGAACGCTTGAGCACGATAACGTTCGCCGCCTTATCGACATCGAGAATCGGCATCCCATAAATCGGCGAACTCTTCACGTTCCGCGCCGCCGGGTTGGTGACGTCGTTCGCGCCGATGACCAACGCGACGTCGGTGGTCGGGAACTCGGGGTTCGCATCCTCCATATCGAGGAGCTGCTCGTAAGGAACGTTCGATTCCGCGAGCAGAACGTTCATGTGCCCCGGCATGCGGCCGGCGACGGGATGGATGGCGTAGAGCACTTTCACGCCGCGTTTTTCCAATTGATCGCCGAGCGCTTTCACCGAATGCTGCGCTTGCGCGACCGCCATGCCGTACCCGGGAACGAAGATGACTTTCGAGGCGTACGCCAACATGATCGCGACGTCGTCGGCGCTCGCACTGCGGATCTGTTGCGGGCCGCCGCTTCCCGCAGCGGGTTCGCTGCCGCCGCCGGAGCCGAAGGCACCGAAGAGGACGTTGGTGAGCGGACGATTCATCGCCTTGCCCATCATCACGGTGAGCAACGTACCGCTCGCACCGACGAGCGCGCCGCAGATGATGAGGAGCGTCGAGTTAATTTCGAAGCCCGTCACGGCGACGGCGAGGCCGGTGAACGAGTTGAGCAACGAAATGACCACCGGCATATCCGCGCCGCCGATCGGCAGCACGAAGAGGACGCCGAGCAGCAGCGAGCAGAGCAGCAATCCGAGGAAGGCGAGTACCGGCATCGTTCCCAGCGTCGCGATAAACCACCCCGCGAGCCCGAGAATCGCCAGCAAGATCACGGCGTTCACCACCTGTTGCCCGGGGTAGGTGATCGGCCGGCCGGTCATGAGTTCTTGAAGTTTGAGAAACGCGATGATCGAGCCCGCGAAGCTCAGGCAACCGATGATCGCCGAGAGCACCAACGAGACCGAGACGACCGCGTTCTCGCCGTTGCCGCTCGCGAGCACGAAAAATTCCAGCGTCGAAATCAACGCCGCCGCGCCGCCGCCCGCGCCGTTATAGAGCGCGACCATCTGCGGCATTGCGGTCATCTTCACGCGCAGTGCGGCGACGATGCCGATCGCGCCGCCGAGAATCACGCCGACGAGGATCGCCCACCAGCCGATACCTTGGGTCTGAACGAGCGAGGAGACCAGCGCGATCGCCATGCCGACCATCGCGAGGCGGTTGCCCGCCCGCGCCGTCGGCGGAGTATTCAGTTGGTGGAGACCGTAGATGAAGAGTGCGACCGCAACCAAATTTGCAAGGCTTAGCGCGATGCTCATGAACGCGGGCCCTCTTTCTTCTTAAACATCTGCAACATTCGTTCGGTCACCGCAAAGCCGCCGAAGACGTTGATCGCTCCGAGCGTGAGTGCGGCGACGCTGATCACCGCTAAAAGCGGCGAGGTCGGCCCGGCGAAGAGCGCGCCGACCACCACGATCGCGCCGATGAAAACGATTCCGTGAATCGCATTGGTCGCCGACATGAGGGGCGTGTGCAGCGTCGTGGGAACCTTCGAGATCACCTCGAAACCGACGAAGACCGCCAACAACAGGACGGTCAGGAGTTGAATTAAATGCGCGATATCGTTCACGGCGTCGCTCCAATCAGTGAAGTGCCGTCGTGGACGATACAGGCGCCTACGATGACATCGTCTTTGTAATCGAGAGCGAGCGTACCGTCCTTCGCAAACGGCGAAAGCAGGGCGAACAAGTTACGCGAGTAGAGTTGACTCGCGTTATAGGGCATCGTGGCGGGCAGGTTCGTGGTGCCGATAATCTGCACGCCGTTCTCGGTGAACACGATTTCATCGGGTTTGGTCAGCGCGCAGTTTCCGCCCGCTTCGGCGGCGAGATCGACGATGACGCTCCCCGGAGACATCGCGGCGACCGCCGCTTCGGTGATGAGGATCGGCGCCCGGCGTCCCGGGACGAGTGCGGTCGTAATCACGACGTCGTTGTTGCCGATCTGCTGGACCATCCACTCGCGCTGTCGCTGCTGTTGTTCGGCGCTGAGCTCCTTGGCGTAACCGCCGGAGCCTTCGGCGCTCTCCCCGAGATCGAATTCGAGAAACTTCGCGCCGAGCGATTGCACTTGTTCGCGCACCACCGCGCGAACGTCGTAGCCGCTGACGACCGCGCCGAGGCGGCGCGCCGTAGCGATCGCCTGGAGACCGGCGACGCCGGCACCGAGAACGAGCGCCTTCGCCGGCGGAATCGTTCCCGCCGCGGTGGTGAGCATGGGGAAGAATTTCGGCAGCGCGCTCGCCGCGAGTAAGACCGCTTTATATCCGGCGATATTACTCTGCGAGGAGAGCGCGTCCATACTCTGTGCGCGCGTGATGCGCGGTATTTTTTCAACCGCGAGCGCTTCGATGCCGGCGGAGGCCAAGCGCGCGGCGTACGCCGGGTCGCCGAGCGGATCGAGGAAACCTACGAGAAGCGCGCCTTTTTTGAGGCGCGCGATGTGAGCTTCGGTCGGCCGAGCGACGCAGAGGAGCGCGTCGGCCGAAGAAAGGAGTTCGTTTTCGTCGGCAACGATTCGAGCGCCGGCGGATTCGTAAGCGGAGTCCGGAAAAGAAGCGGCGCGACCGGCATCGCGCTGTACGTGAATTTCCAGTCCGAGTTTCTTAAATTTTGAGACGCTTTCGGGAACGAGCGCGACACGGCGTTCGCGCTCGGCGCTCTCACGCGGTACGGCAAGTATCATCTGCGGGGCATACGGCTCCCGCGTAGCGACTCCTATCGCAATTCAGCGATTAGAATAATGAGGAGCACCGAAAACCCGACGGCGCCCCCGAGATGGGCGAGCAGTTCGGGACGGATCCGGCGCAGATGCGTGTAGGCGATCGCGAGATCGAACGCCGAGAGCAGGATGCCGAGCGCCGCGAAGATCGCAAGTTCGAACGGGTCGTGCCGCAGCGCGACCGCGAGGATCGCGGCACCGAGAATTGCGTCGCGCGCCCCGGTCGCTCGGACGAAACCCAGCGCGTTTCCCTCGCGCACCGGGAGGCCGTAGGCCTCGGCGAGCCGCTCGGGAGCGAGCAGCGCGAGCGCGCCGATCCCCAACAGGGCGCACGCCGCAAGGACCGAGAGCGAGACGCCGAGCGCCGGAAGCATCACGAGAGCGCGATGCGCGTGCGCAGCGAGCCGATCCGTTCGATCCGCACTTCGAGCAGGTCGCCGTCGCGTAAAAACTCGGGAGGCGTGCGGGCGAAGCCGACCCCTTCGGGGGTTCCGGTTGCGATCACGTCGCCGGGAAGCAACGTCATTCCTCGCGAGAGCTCGGCGATGATGCGCGGGATCGAGAAAATCATCTTCGCGGTGGTACTGCGTTGTTTCTCGATATCGTTGACGTACATCGCGATCTCGAGTGCTTGCGGATCGTCGATCTCGTCGGGGGTGAGGATCGCCGGGCCGAGGGGGCAGCTTTCGTCGAGGCTCTTTCCCTTCATCCACTGCACGTGCGCGCGTTGGAGATCGCGCGCGGTGAGATCGTTACAGCACGTGTATCCGAAAATCACCTCACCGGCGCGCCGTTCGTCGACGTCGCGGCAGCGCTCGCCGATGACGACCGCGAGTTCGGCTTCGTAATCGTACTCGTGCGAGATCGACGCATCGAAGTGCGCGACCGCATCGGGACCGATCACCGCCGTCGTCGCTTTGGTAAAAAACGTCGGCACGTCGGGTAATTTCAGGTCGCGTCCAGCAGCGCGCGCGCCTTCGAGGGCGTGTTCGAGATAATTGCGTCCGACGCAGAACACGTTGCGCGGCGGAAGAATCGGCGGCCCGTAGACGAGCGCCGCCGCATCGAGCTCCGGCGCGCCGATGCGCTCCGCGCGCCGTTCGGGAGGGAGTTCGACGAACGCACGCATATCGGGCGCGTCGATGCGTGCGACGTGAGCCTCGCGCAGGACGCCCGGGCGGAGCGTTCCGTCGTCATCGTAAAAGGAAATCAGCCGCACGGGTTACTCCTTGCGGCTGGTGAGGTGGAGAAAGCCGCAGTAGCGGCATTCGTAGGTTCGCAACATCGCAGCGGTACCGTTCATCAACATGTGCGCGCGCGCCTCCGCTTCGTTGCGGAAGGTATCTTTCGTTCCACAACTCCGGTCGCGATCGGTCTCGCTGCGCGGTCGCTCCATGCGTCGCTACCGCGACGGGTGGTGCGTCGGCTTCGGCGTCGGCTTGAGCAGTTTCTTCAGGCTAGGAAGATTGGGATGCTCGTGCTCTTGCTGCATGCGCTTTGCGTCGTCGATCATTTGGTTCGCCGCACCGGGATCGTTGCCCCAATTCCCGCCCGCGCGAACGAGCGCGACGTGCCGGTCGATGCCATGCGTGTGCGGATTGTAATCGAAGGTGACGCGGTAGAGCCCCACCACGGCGGTGCCGTCGGGGCGACGGATCCACATCTGCAGCACGTTGCCTAAGGTATGTGCGTTGAAGTTGAGATCCTTACAGCCGTGCTTTTGCGTGACGCGAACGACCTGGCCGAGCCGATTCACCTCGACGACGAACTCGGTATGTAAAGGAACCGAGGGTGGACGCGGCGTCACGATCGGGTGCGCGGCGGCGGCGCGAGCGACCGGGGCGAGCGCGGGCAGGGCAAGGACGGCGGTCGCCAGCAGGGCGGCGAGCAGATGACGAAGTTTTCTCATGAGTGTGCGGTAAACGATTCGTAGGGGCTGGGGGTTCCGCCTCCGAAGCGCGCTCTGCTCATGGTACGTCGTTTTCGCGCGCTCGGGCTCGCCTGCGCTCTCCTCGCCCTTTCGCTCGCCCCCGTTGGGGCGGCTCGCCCCATCGTCGATCTCCATCGGCTCGATGGGTATTTCGCGCTCTTCGCCCACGATAGCGACGTGCCGTGGCAGCCGACCGTGGTGCGCCTCGATACCTATTCGAGCGCGCCGGTGAGCTTCGCGGCATATCCCGTCGATCCGGGCGACGTCCTCACCGCGGGAAGTAACGCGCGCCCGCGCGCGATCGACGTGAGCCATCGGCGAGCGGTCGTGCGCTGGAACTTCACTCCTCCCGGCGGTTATCGCTTTCAAGCGAACGTCGTGCAGGTGCCCCTGGGATCGCGGGCGGGATTCTTCGTCGTTGAAGCGCGGCGCGGCGGCGTCGGCGAGCAAGTCTGGATCAATCGCACCGACGTCGGCATGATCGCCAAACAGACGCCGGGCGGATTGATGTTGTACGCCGCCGATTTGCATACGGGCAAGCCCCGCCCGCACATGCGCGTGATGTTCGTCGTGAACAGCCGCTTCGTCGTGCGCTATACCGACGCGCACGGCATCGTGCGTTGGGATCGCGCACCCTGGCCGGTCTTCGCGCTCGGACAGTGGGGCAGCAGTTACGCCTTCGTTTCGTTATTACCGCAGGCGCCGTTGCCGGCGGAGGTGCTGGGCGTGCGGCTGGAGAGCGCGGTCGTGCACGCGGGCGAGAGCGTGCGCATCGTCGGTTTCGCGCGGACGCGCGATGGCGAACTCTTGCGTCCGGCGCGCGGCGATGTCACCGTGAGCGTGCGTAACGGCCCGCTCTCCGTCGCCGACGTGCGCGTTCCGCTCGATCGCGCCGGTGCGTTTTCGACCACCGTCGCGATTCCCGCCAACGCACCCAGCGGCGATTATGCGGTGCTCGCCCAAGGCGCTTCGGGGATCGCGGGTGCGACGCTGCACGTCGATGCCGATGCGAACGGCATTGCGTTGAGCGTGCACTCCGCGTGCAACGGGCGTTGCCCGGCGAACGCCGATATTCCGCTGCACATTGAAGCGCGCCGCGAGGGGCGCCCGGCCGGCGATCTGCCCGTAACGGTCGATATCGTTCGCTCTCCGCATGTGGTGGTCGGCTACGAAGAAAAGCGCCGCCCGTGGGCGATCTCGAAATGGCTCGAAACGACCGTGCGCACCAACGCCGACGGGGCTGCCGAGGTCGAAATTCCCATGCCGACCGACGGCCTCGCATCGACGTACGGCGTGACGATTTCCTCCGGCGGTGCGAGCGCCGAGACGCGCGTCACCGTCCCAACCGCCCCCTTTACGATTCGCGTGCGTCCGTTCCATCGGCGTCAATCGCTGGGTACGCCGCTCGGCTTCGATATCTACGCCAATAACGTCGATACGCTCGCTCCGCTCGGCGGCGCAAAAGTCGTCGTCACGCTCTCGCACGGCGCTTCGGTGCAACGCCAGGTGTTGACGCTCGGTGCGAACGGTTTCGTGCGCGGTGCCTTTAGCACGCCCGATCTCGGAACGAATCTCATCGTCGCCGAGATCGACCGGAACGGCGAAAAAGCAAAGGATGCCGACCAGATCAACGTCGTGCCGCAGGCGCAAGATACCGGAGCGATCGGCAGCGCGGCGCTCGCGCTCTCGCTCTCCGGTTCGCGCTTTACGCAGGGCGAGAGAATCGGCGTCACCGCGCGCTCGCCGGGCGCACGCGGCGATACGCTCTTCACGTTGGAGAGTGCGTTGGGTGTTGAATCCGACGTCGCGGGAGATGGGAACGGCGTCTCGCACGGCTCGTTCGTCGCGCGCACGGCGTTGGGCACGGTCTCGATCGGCGCGGCGATGGTGCGCGCCGGCGCAATCGAATGGAATACCATCGCGCTGCCGCTCGATACGCCCGGGCGCCCCGCGCAGGCGCGCTTACAAGTGATCGGCGGCGACGCACGCCCCGGAACGCTCGCGAAATTGGCGATGGGGCCCTTCGCCGACGGCGCGGGAACGGTGGTGCTGCGCATCAGCCGCGGCGTTCCCTCGGGAAGCGCGCTCTTCGACGACGCACCGGGGCTGCTCGCGGTCGGCGCGACGCTCACGCAAAATAGCGCGCCGCCCGAAACCACCTGGCATCCGTGGGTCGATTCGACCGGCAAGCACCCCGAGGTGCTCGGCTTCGAGCGCGTCGCGTTGCCGCCGAGCAACCTCACGATCGCGGAGTCCGATACCTCGACGGTTTCTTGGAGCGTCGAACCATCGCTCGGCGACGTACTTCCGTTCCATCTGCCCGGCGAAGCGGGGCGCTACACGCTTTCAATCCTGAAAGTTTGCGACGACGGCCGCGTCGTCTCCGGGTCGATGCGTCTCGAGGTGCGATGATGGCCGACGAACGTCGCCTGCTCTTGCTCGATACCTACGGGCTCGTCTATCGCGCGTTTTTTGCGTTACCGCCGTTGACGACGGCGGGCGGCGTGCCGATTAACGCCGCATACGGTTTTACAACCACGCTGGTAAAGATTCTCGAGAACGAAAAACCGACGCACGCGATCGCCGCATTCGACCGAGGGCTTCCCGCGCATCGTATGGAGATGATGCCGCAGTACAAGGCGCAACGCGAAGCGATGCCCGACGAACTTCGCTCGCAATTCGCATTGGTTCGGCGGGTGCTCGAGGTCTTCGGCATTCCCATCGCCGAGCTCGACGGAAACGAGGCCGACGATATTATCGCGACGCTCGCCGCGCAGGCGGAGCGCGCCGGCGCGCAGACGTTGGTGGTGACGGGCGATAACGATTTGCTGCAGATCGTCGACGACGCGACGATGGTGCTCGCCACGCGGCGCAGCGTGACCGACCTCGTGCGCTACGATCGCGCCGCGGTACGCGAACGCTACGGGCTCACCCCCGAGCAACTCGCCGATTATCGCGGCCTCAAAGGCGACCCCTCCGATAATCTTCCCGGCATTCCGGGCATCGGCGAAAAAACGGCGATCGCGCTCATGCAATCGGCGGGGACGCTCGATGCATTGCTCGCCGATCCCTCGCTCGCCGGAAAGCCGCGTTGGGAAGCGCTGGTGCGCGAATACGGCGAACAGGCGCGGCTCTGCCGCGACGTCTCGCGCGTCGACCGCAACTTGCCGGTGACGCTCGATTGGGAGGCGGCGCGCCTACGCCCGCCCGACGCGGCGCGCCAGTACGCGCTCTATCGCGAACTCGAATTTCGCACGCTGCTCCGAAAGCTCGAACCGCCGCCGGCGAACGGCGACCTGCCGTTAATGGCGACGCTGCGCGCCCCCGACGGCGCGTTTCGTTCCTACGTTGCCGCCGTCGACCCGCCCGACTTCGTGAAGCTTTGCGGCGAATTGCAAGCGATGGCCGATGCGCCGCGCGTCTCGCTGGCGATCGAGGGCGACGCGCTCGGCGCGAGCGCCGCACCGCACGCGGGGCTTTCGTTCCATCTCGATGCGTTGCGCGGCGAGCCGGTGCGCCGCGCGCTGGAAGCGGCACTGCACGGAACCGAGCGCGTCGTCGGATACGATACGAAACGACTCGTGCGTGCGTTCGACGCCTACGGCGTGCGGGTGCCGGATTTTGCCGACGATGCGATGCTCGCCGCGCACTTGCTCGATCCGTCGCGGAGCTGCACCGATCCCGCAGAAGCGGCGTTGATCGTGCTCGCCGAAGAGCCGGTGCGCGATGCGGCGGTCTTCGCCGACATCGCCGCACGCGTCGCGCGGCGTGCGACCGAATTGCTCGGCGAGCGCGAGCAACTCGCCCTCTATCGCGACGTCGAACTTCCGCTACCGCCGATTCTCGCGCGCATGGAAGAGGCGGGAATCGCGATCGACGCCGAGGCGCTGCAGGCGTTCTCGCTGGAGTTAACCGCGAATATCGCAACGCTGGCGGAGCGCGTCGTCGAAGCGGCGGGAGAGCCGGTGAATATCGGTTCGCCGCAGCAACTCGGGCGCGTGCTCTTCGAAAAGCTCGGCATTCCCGGCGGCAAGAAAAACAAAACCGGCTGGGCGACCGGCGCCGAAGTGCTGCAACCGCTCGCGCGCGATTATCCGATCTGCGCCGATATTTTGGAGTGGCGCGAACTCACGAAACTCAAGAACACCTACGTAGACGTCTTGCCCGCGCTTCGCGATCCCAAGGACGGGCGGGTGCACACCGTCTTCAACCAAACCGTCACCGCGACCGGGCGGCTTTCGTCGACCAATCCCAATTTGCAGAACATTCCGGTGCGTGCGGGCATCGGGCGGCGCATTCGGCGCGCCTTCGTCGCACGCGCGCCGGGACGATTGTTGTTGAGCGCCGATTATAGCCAGATCGAGCTACGCTTGATGGCGCATCTCTCCGGCGACGAAGCGATGCGTCGGGCGTTCCGGGAAGGCATCGATATCCACGATTTTACCGCGCGCGAAATATTCGGCCTCGCCCCGGGGGCGCCGATCGAGAGCGAACAACGGCGCATGGCGAAAGTGGTTAATTTCGGGCTCCTCTACGGCATGTCCGATTTCGGGCTCGCCGCGCGGCTGGAGATCGATCGTACGCTCGCGCGCAGCATCACCGAGCGCTACTTCGCCCGTTTTCCCAGCGTGCGCGCCTATATCGCCAAGACGTTGGAGCGCGGGCGCGAGGACGGCTACGTCAGCACGATTCTCGGACGGCGCCGATACATGCCGGCGCTGAAATCGAGCAACGCGATGCTGCGCAACGCCGCCGAACGCGAGGCGACGAACGCGCCGCTGCAAGGCAGCGCCGCGGATTTAATGAAGCTGGCGATGATTCGCGTCGATCGTGCGTTACGCGAGAGCGGGGAGGATGCGGTATTGCTGTTGCAGATTCACGACGAGCTCTTAATCGACGTCGCCGCCGAAGCGCGCGACCGCGTCGCGGCGATCGCGCGCGAGGCGATGGAGCATGCGATGGAACTCTCGGTTCCGCTCGACGTCAGCGTGAAGGCGGGCGCAAATTGGGCCGAGACGGAGAGTTTCGATGCTTAGCGCGCTCTACGCCGCACTGCTGATCGCGCGGCAATCGTCGTTGCCGGTCGTCACGGTGCGGGCGCCGCGACAGGCGATGCATCTCTGGGTCGCGCGCGACGAACGCTCCCACGAACTCGGTTTGATGGAACGCACCCATCTCGATCCGGCGCAGGGGATGCTCTTCGTATTCAGACACGAAAGCGAACGCTATTTCTGGATGAAAAATACGCTGATGCCGCTCGACATGATCTTCGTCGAACGCAACGGCTTGGTGCGCGCCGTCATGTCGCGCGTTCCGGTGCTCGCGCCGGGAACCCCGGATAGCGCGATTCCGCTGGAGAGCGCGCGCGCGCAATACGTCATCGAACTCGCCGGCGGCGAAGCGTTGCGGCTCGGCATCGTAGCCGGCGAAACGTTGAAGATTCCGGCGCTGCCGAAGTAAGGCGGCCCGCTGCGCGATGCCCGAGCTTCCCGAGGTAGAGACGATCGCCCGCGGCCTGCGCCGCGCGCTCGTCGGTGCGGAGATCGTCGCGGTCGAGGTGCGGAAAGCGAAGATGGCGCAGGCTCCGGGCGGCCTCGATTTCGCCCGGGAGGTGCGCGGCGAACGGATTCTCGGGGTCGACCGGCGCGCGAAATACGTCACGATCGCGCTGGCCTCCGGGCGCAGCCTGGTCACCTCGCTCCGCATGACGGGGCGCCTGGTGGTGCAACGCCCCGCCGAGCCCGATTTTCCTGCGACCTATGTCGTGCTCGTGCTCGCCGACGGGCGCCGGCTCGCCTTTGCCGACGTCAGAACCTTCGGGCGCATGCGCTTGATCGAGCCAAATGAGGCGTGGGATGCCGATCTGGGGCCCGAACCGCTCGGCCGCGCCTTTACAGGTGAGCGCTTTGGCGCTATCCTTGCGAAGCGAAGAACGCCGATCAAGGCTCTGCTTCTCGATCAGCGGCGAGTCGCAGGCATAGGAAACATCTATGCATGCGAGTCGCTTTGGCTCGCCGGAATTCGGCCGAGTCGCCCCGCGGGGTCGCTGCGGGGGCCGGCGCGCGAGCGCCTGCGCCGCTCCATCATCGACGTGCTCGAACGAGCGATCGAGATGCGCGGCACGACCGTCGACGATTACGTCGACGCCGAAGGTCTCAAAGGCGGCTTTCAAAACGCCCTTGCGGTCTACGGACGACTCGGGGAAGGTTGCCCGCGCTGCGGGTCGCCGATCCGGAGAACGGTTATCGCGGGTCGAGGCACCTGGTGGTGCGGGCAATGTCAACGGTAAGCTTCGCAAAATAAAAAATTAAAGGCAGGACAACAATCATCTCTACCACCGAACTCGCCCATCCGCAGGGCGAAGAAGAAGATCAGCTCGCGCTCGAGCAGCGTCTTTACGAAGAATCGCTGCGCGTTCTCGACGAAGGCCAAGTTCTCAACGGCATGATCGTGCAGAAAGACAAAGACGAGTTCCTCGTCGATGTCGGCGGCAAATCGGAAGGCGTACTGCCCTTCCGCGAGTTGTCGCTCGCGATCGATCCCAAGAGCCTCAAGGTTGGGGACTCGCTCGAAGTGATGATCCATCGCATCGACGAGCTCGACGGAACCCTCTTCCTCTCCGAACGTCGCGCACGCGCGCTCAAGACGTGGGAGAAAGTCATCGAATCGCACGAACGCGATGAAGTGATCGAAGCGACGGTCACGCAAGTGGTCAAGGGCGGCGTTCTCGTCGACCTCGGCATGCGCGGCTTCGTTCCCGCTTCGCAGATTCGCCGTCAACCCGTCGGCAATCTCGAAGAGACGATCGGCCAGCAGCTTCGGCTCAAGGTGATCGATCTCGACCACAAGCGCCACCGCGTCGTTCTTTCGCAGCGTCTCGTCCTCGAAGAAGAGATGCAGGCGAAGAAGCAAGAGCTGCTCGGCATGCTCGAAGTCGGACAGATTCGCGAAGGTGTCGTCGTTCGGCTCGCCGATTTCGGCGCGTTCGTCGACCTCGGCGGCATCGACGGGCTGATCCACAACAGCGAGCTCTCGTACGCTCGCATCAAGCATCCTTCGGAAGTCGTGAAGATCGGCGATGTCGTCAACGTCGAGATCATGAAGTTCGATCAAGATGCGAAGAAAGTCAGCCTCTCGCTCAAGCACGCGTTGCCCGATCCTTGGGATCAGCACGCCGACAAGATCTACGAAACCAACCAACTCACCGCGCAGATCGTCAAAGTGACGCCGAATTATCTCCTGGTGGAGATCGTTCCCGGCATTTTAGCGATGGTGCCCAAAGGCGAGTTCGACGGTGCTGCAAATTACGCGCAGGGACAGGACGTCAGCGTCACGCTGCTCACCGTCAACCACGCGACGCGCCGCATCACGGCCTCGATCCAGCACGTTGCGGATATTCCGTTGGAAGAGATCGAAGCGATCGCTATCGACGAGGAAGCCGAGATCGGCCTTCCCGCAGTCGAAGCGGCGATTCCGGAGGCCGCCGCCTCCGAGAGCGAACCCACCGCGTAAGCGGCGTTCGCGAATTCGGCAAAACGAGAGGGGAACGCGGGAACGCGTTCCCCTCTCTGCGTATGAAGCGAGCATGCGAATAGGATTGACCGGCGGTATCGGAAGCGGAAAGAGCGAGGTCGCCGCGGAGTTCGAGCGGTGCGGTGCATTCGTGATCGATACCGACGAGGTGGCGCGCGAAGCGGTCGCGCCGGGAAGCCCGGCGTTGGCGGAGATCGCACGCCACTGGCCCGCCGCCGTCGTCGGAGGTTCGCTCGACCGCGCGGCGCTTGCAGCGGCGGTCTTCGAGAACGACGCCGAGCGGCTCCGCCTCAACGGCATCCTCCACCCCGAGATTCGACGCATCGCCTTTGCCCGCGAACGCAATGCCGCGCCGGGGCAGCTCGTCGTGCACGTCGTGCCGTTGCTCTTCGAAAGCACCTACGCTCGCCTCGTCGATCGCACCGTGCTGGTGATCGCTCCGCCGGAGAGGCGCATCGAGCGCGTGATGGCGCGCGACAGCGCGCAACGCGACGCGGTGCTCGCACGGATGCGCGCGCAGATCGATCCCGAGGAGGCGCGCGCGCTCGCCGACGAGGTTATCGAAAACGACGGGGATGTGGAGCGATTACGGGAGCGCAGTCGCGCGCTGTACCATCGGCTCGTAGCGGCGCAGAGCGGCTAACCGCGAATCCGCGTACGCCGCGTAACGAAGTGACTTGTCCGCGCACGACGATGCAACGCCCCGCGGCGATGCCGCGCACGATCCGCGAGAGCTGGAGCGAGTGTCCCGCAGCGCTGAGCGAATCGCGATCGGCATCGAGCGTTCCCGCGATCGTGGCGACGCTTCCGACGGGCAGGGCCGCAACCGCACTCGGCGCGAGCGGTGCGATAAAGCGAAGCGTTCGCACGGCTCGCAAGCGAACGCCGATGCCTTCGAACTCCGCCACGACGCGATAATGCCCCTGCGCCGGGCTCGTTCCGTCGGCCGTGAGCGCGTTCCAAACGTAGGTGACGAAGACCGATGCACCGGGAGCGATATTGCGCGCGTGCGTTCCGCCGATCGGCGTGCCGTGCGCCGTCGAGACGCGCGCCGAATGCCAGAGTTCTTTTTTGCCGCGATAGATCGCGATAAAGTATTCGTTGGGAGATGCGAACGCGACGTCGCGCCGACGATTGCTCGGATTATCGACGATCAGTTGGATGCCGACGGGATCGAGTAAATCGAAGCTCGTGCGCGTGAAGCGCAGCGAGAGCGCGAGCGGAGGCTGCGGCGCGAGACCGAGGAGGGCGAGCGCGGCGACGAGCGCGGGGAGTCGAAGGTTCACGATCGTTCCAGAATGCGCCCCGGATAGGCGATCTCCCCCGTTGCCGCGCCGTAGACCGCGCTGCCGTTCACGAAAACGCTGCGGATACCGAGCGGAGCCTGGGCGGGGCGTTCGTAGGTGCCGGTATCGGCGAGCGCCCGTTCGTCGAGCAACACGAGATCGGCGAATGCGCCCTCGCGAATCTCGCCGCGGTCGCGCAGGCCGAAGATGCGTGCGGGAAGTGCGGTGCAGCGGCGGATCGCCTCTTCGAACGGCAGCGCTCGGCGCATGCGAACGAAGCGCGCGAAGAGCCGGGGAAAACTACCGAACGCGCGCGGATGTGCGAGACGGAATGGATCTCCGGCAAACGAACGGCTCGCGTCGGCGCTGCCGATGCAGGCAAACTCCGCCGAGAGGATCGCGGCGACGTCATCTTCGTTCAGCGAACGGTGCAACAACGGCGTATCGGCGCCGAGTTCGTCGAGCAGTGAGAGCGCCGTGCGTTCCGGCGAGAGCCGCCGACGCGCCGCGATGGTTTCGATGCTCGCGCCGAGTTCGGAGAGCCCGCGTTCGTCGCGCACGGCGCGGAGCGAAATGTCGCGCCAACGGTCGCCGTAGCGCAGCCGCGCGCGGAACATCGCGGCGATGGTTTCCTCGTCGCGACGCGGCTGAGCGTGCGTTGCCGGTGGGAAGAGCGCGCCGAGCGGCTCTTCGTCGGCGATGTAGGGAAAGAGATCGCAGCTCACCGGCATGCCGCGCGTTCGTTCCGCGTCGATGCGCTCGAGGGCGACGTGAACGAGCGCGCGATCCTCGCCGTAGGCGTGCGAAAAATGCGAGAGGTGGAGCGGCATCTCGGTACGCCGCGCGAGGGCGAGTGCCTCGTCGAGTGCCGCGAGTAGCGCACGCTCGCGATCGCGCAGGTGCACGACGAGTGGAATTCCCGCATCTTTGGCGAGGCGCAGCGCCTCCTCGGAGGGCGGCGGCTCGCCGAACCGCACGCTGAGGCCGCAGGCGCCCCGCTCGATCTCTTCGCGCCGCGCTGGGGCGACGAGCGCGAGGTTGAGCCGCAGCGAGCCGCGGAGATCGGCTGCTTGCTCGGCACGAACGCTCCGATTGCAGGCGCCTTCAATGGCGGTGGTAATGCCTTGAGCGAGCGCGCCCGCGGAACTTCGAGGCTCGAACCATCGTTGCTCTGAGTGTGCGTGCACGTCGATGAAACCCGGCGCGAGGACCAGCGCCCGTGCATCGATTCGTTGTCGCGCTTCGAGACCCGAGCAGTCGCCGACCCGCGCGATCCGCTCTCCGATGAGGGCGATATCGGTGGAAAAGCGCTTTCCCCCACCTCCATCCACAATGCTCGCCTTCTCGAAAATCACTTTGAGCAATTTTGAGGGCTTTCTGAATGACGAAAGAGGCGACATGGGATTAGCATCGACAGAGACCTACATTCGAGGAAAGGAGACCGGCATCATGGCGGAGTCGGATAGGCCGCGCGAGGATTCCGGCGGTATGAGCGTACGCGAAGCGGGTCGCCGAGGCGGCGAGCGCGTGAAGGCAAAGTATGGCCCGGAGTTCTACGAGGCGATCGGCCGCAAAGGCGGCCAATCAACGAAGAAAAAGTACGGCGCTGCTTTCTACGAAAGCATCGGTCAGAAAGGCGGCCAGACGCCCAAGGCGCGCCGCGACGCGAGCGAAGCCGCACCCGTAGGGCGCGAAGCGAAGCCCGAATAAGGCTTCCGGGTTAGTGAGTGCAGGCGCCGCGGGCTAACAGCCGCCGCGCCTCCCGCTCCAATTCTTGCCGCGAGCCCCCACCATCGGCGATCAGCGTCATCACCGCACCGCGCTTGCTCGTCCACGCGACATTTTCGTGCATGAAGAGTACCGGAACGCATGGCGTGGCGGTGATGTCTTTGGTGATGAAATTCAGTTGATACTGCTGCTTCGGCCACTGCGAGAGAATCATGCGCGTGCCCGAGGGCGCGACGTATTCGATGCCGACGCCGCGGTTTGCCGGCGTATCGGGGCCGCCGAGGCCGGGTAACGCCGCGTAGGCGAGCGGCTCGGGCACCGGAATGAAGGGGCGAAGATCGACGTTCCGGCGCAATTTTGCAAGCGACATGATCGTGCCGCGGTCGTCGAGCAGTAGCGGCGGGCCGCTCGGCGTCGCCGACGGCGAGGGTGCGTGCTTGCCGGAGCAGGCGACGGCGACGAGTGCGAGCGCGGCCGCGAATGCGACGGAGCGAGCGTTGCGAAGCGAGACGTTCACGCGCGCGCCTTCAATGGGCGACGACGATGTTCCCGCTGACGCCGGAGAGCTCGACCGCACCGGTTTTAAAGTTCATCGTAATCTTTGCAACTTTCAGGGTCGCTTTGCCGGTGTGGAAGTAGCTCGGGTGCGGCATCGTGAGCGTTTGCACCGAATTAATCCAATTCGCAAAATCGGTATCGAACGATCGCTTCTGCGGGTCGTGCAAGCGGACGATATGCACTTTCCCGATCGCGGTAAAATCGAGCGTCTGCGTGTTGACTTCGATATCTTCGGCGGAGAGTTCGGCGTAGGGCTTGCCTTTGCGCAGAATAATTCCGTGGCGCACGCCCTGAATGTTTCCATTGGTTCCGTCGGGCGAGAGCCGCGCGCGTTGGTAATCGAAGCTCCACGATTTTGTGGCGATGCGATTGCCGCGCACTTTGCCGTTCTTGAGAATGATGGGCTGGAGCCCCGGCGGCTCGGGCACCGGGCCGAGCCCGGCGATGATAAAGCCCGCGACGAGCCATATTCCCAACGCGACGCCGACGGCGATCGCAATTTCGCGCCTGCCGATGCGCTTACCGCGAATCTTCATCGCACGCTGTCACCGCGAGTAGCCGCCGCAGGCGGCGTATCGAGGGGCGCTTTGCTGTCACCCCGAGTAGCCGCCGAAGGCGGCGTATCGAGGGGCGCTTTGCTGTCACCCCGAGTAGCCGCCGCAGGCGGCGTATCGAGGGGCGCTTTGCTGTCACCCCGAGTAGCCGCCGTAGGCGGCGTATCGAGGGGCGAGAACGCACGCGCCTCGATACGGCTGCTGCGCAGCCTACTCGGCGTGACACGGACGCTACTCGGCGTGACACCGACGCCCACAAATACTCTGTCACCCCGAGTAGCCGCCGCAGGCGGCGTATCGAGGGGCGAGAACGCACGCGCCTCGATACGGCTGCTTCGCAGCCTACTCGGCGTAACACCGACGCTACTCAGCGTGACACCGACGCCCACAAATACTCTGTCACCCCGAGTAGCCGCCGCAGGCGGCGTATCGAGGGGCGCTCCGCTGTCACCCCGAGTAGCCGCCGTAGGCGGCGTATCGAGGGGCGAGAACG
>JAJXXM010000054.1 GCA_021781095.1 bacterium | reverse complement strand
GAAATAATGAAGACCTTACGCGAACGCTTCGACGTCAGCACCGACCCCAGCTCGCTCTATCGGGCGCTCCGCCGCCTCGAGCGCGACGGCTACATCTCGTCGTGGTGGGATTCTCGTGAATGCGGGCCGGCGCGGCGCGTCTATCAGATTACGGTGACCGGGCGTTCGACGCTTGCGCTCTGGAATGAAGCGCTCGAGCAATATCGTTCGCATCTCGATTCGTTTTTCGAACTCTACAACGGCGCGCAGCCCGGCACGGCATCGTCGGCAGTCGGCGCATAGAGGGCGAGCGCGGCGTGCCCTCCGGAGCCCGGGTTCTCTTTCTCGGTAGCGGTGGCGCGCGCTTCGTCGTCGCCCGGCAACTGCGCGCTTCGGGCGGCATGTGGTTTCATTTCGGCGATACGCAGGTACACGTCGATCCCGGCCCCGGCGCATTGGTGCGGGCGCTCTCGCACGTTCCCGCGCTCGATCCGCGCTCGCTCGATGCAATCGTACTCTCGCACAAACACCTCGATCACGCGGGCGATATCAACGCGATGATCGAGGCGATGACGGCGGGCGGCTTTCGTCGCCGCGGTGCGGTCTTCGCGCCGCGCGATACGTTCGAAGAAGCCTCGCTGCTTCAACCGTATGCTGCGGCGTTCGTCGAACGGTGCGAGATGCTCGAGCCGTCGCGTTCGGACTACCACGTCGGCGAAGTGCGTCTGGCGACCTCGCCTTTCCACCATCATTCCGTCGAGACGCTCGGCGTTTATTTCGAGTATCGCGGACTACGTGTCGCCTATCATCCATGCGGACGTTTCGACGAAGCGATCGTCGCCGATTATGCTGCGCATCGCCCCGACGTGCTCATCGTCAACGTCCTTCGTTTCGAAGATACGATGCAAGTCGACCATCTCACATGGCCGCAGGCACGCTCGATCGTCGCCAGCGTACGGCCGAGTCTTGCAATCTTTCAGCACTTCGGCACGAAGATGCTCGAACAGGAGCCCGCGCGGCTCGCGCAGGAGCTCGAGGACGAACTCGGGTTGCGTGCGATCGCCGCGTACGACGGTCTCGAAATCGATCTCAGCACGCAGGTTGCCGCCGTCCGTGGCTGAGATCGTTCGCTCCGCCGACGAACGCGCCGACGCGTTCTACCGCGCGCACGCTCGCGAGGCGCTGAAAACTGCATGGGCCTTCACCGTGGTCTGGCACGAACAGTGCGTCGATCTACTCGCGTTGGAAGGCGATGAAGTCGTCGGCACGGCGCGTCTACGGATCGCAGCATCGCTTGGCCACGTAGAACGCATCGTCGTTGACCCAAAGTATCGGCGCCGCGGAATCGGGCGCTCGATGCTGCTCGAACTCGACGAAATCGCCAATTATTATAATTGCCACAAGATGACGGTCGGCGTTCTCGCCGGCGGTGAAGCGCAAAAATTCTTCGAACGTTGCAGCTATCACCAGGAAGCGCTCATTCCGCAGCACGACTTTAAACTCGATGTCGCGATGCTGCGGAAGTTTCTCCTCTAACCGAAGTTTCGGGGCGGCCCATGCCGACGTGGAGGCCCGCGTCGAGGTATCGCATTTCTGCGTGGGGGCGGAGGGCGCCGGAAAACACGGATTGCTCCGCCGCGCGGAGCGCGTTTCGGCAGCGCGCTTAGGCGCGCGTGGGCGCGCCGAAATGCGCGGGCGATCATCGGTACGCGCTGCGAGAGGCGCGGATGCGACGAAATCGAGCCGTCGAAGAGGACGACGCGCCCGCGCGGACTGAATGCGGTGACGACCGGCCCGCCGCCCCCGATGACGGCGCGCGCTCCTCTTCCCGAGCGCGAGAGTTGGTGGGCGCCGCGAAAACTCATAGCGATTGCGCGCGCTGCGCGTGCTTGCGCATCGACTTGTGCGGCGCCGCTCACGCCGAGTACGACGTTTCCTCGCTGCGACTGAAAGCGCGCGAGCCCCGTACGGAAGCGCATATTCTCGGCGAGAATCGAGCCCCCAACGCTTCCGACGTCGATCTGTCGTGCCGTCACCGAGCGCAGAAAAATGTTGCCGAGGGCGTTGCGGAGACGAATGCGATCGAACGTCGAGTTCTCGGCAAAGATCGGCCCGCGCCCAACCTGCGCAACACCGCTGGAACGAACGTGTTCGAGCGCGATGCCGCCTTGGTGAACGAGTGCGGCAAAAGCCGCTCCGCGATAGCCGTCGATGCGCACGATACCGTTGCCGGCGATGCGCACGGCAAGCATCTGCGTCGAAGCGGGCAGGTGGATCACGGTCGGCCCTCCGCCGCGAATGACGAGTGCATCGTGATTCCCCGGCGGAATCGCCGGCAGAACGAATTGCTCCGCGGGCAGATCGTAACTGCCGCCGCGCGCGTCGGTCACGTGCTGCGCCCAGAGCGTGACGGCGCGCGGAATATGTCCGCGCACGCTTGCGGCATCGAAATGCTGCCAGCGGATCCGTCCGCCGGTCTGAACCTCGACGACGGGACGATTCCAGGTAACGATGCGGAGGTACCCGTAGCGCATCTGGACGCTGACGACCGGCGAGGGGCCAACGGCGATCGCGGCGGCGCGCGCACGCGTCGCCGCTGCAAGTGCGAGCGTGACGGCGAGGACCGCCGCCGCCGCTCCCAGCGCGAGCGCTTTCATCGTACCTTCAGGGTAGCGTCGAGGGGCGCGCGCGTCATGAGGGTTCGGTGAACTCTTCGGCGATGCGTGGGAGCGTGAGCCGGAGCAGCGCCCCGCCGCCGGGGGCACCCTCGGCGCTGGCCTCACCGTGGTGGACGCGAGCGATCGAGCGGACGATCGCGAGCCCGAGCCCGGTCCCGGGAACGCTGCGCGCATGCGCAGTATCGCCGCGATAGAATCGCTCGAAGATCTGCGCTCGTTGCGCTTCGGGAATTCCTCCGCCGCTATCGACGACTTCGACGAAAGCGCGATCGTCGGCGGCACGCACGCGAACCTCGACCGAGCCCTCGGCGGTAAATTTGATCGCGTTCTCGATAAGGTTGGCGATCGCTTGGCGCAAGAGATGTGCCTCACCCAGGACCAAGACGCCGGGCTGCGCATCGAGTCCGAGCGCGAGCCCTTTTTCAGCGGCGGCTGCGCGTTCGGCTTCGACTGCTTCGGCTGCAAGCGTACCGAGCGCGAGCGGCTCCATCGGAATCGCGTCGCCGCGATCGGCTTTTGCAAGGAGCAGCATTCCGCCGACCATCTGCGAGAGTTCCGCACTCTCGGCGACGATCGTCTCGAGACTCTCGCGCAGAATCGCCGGATCGCGATCTCCCCAACGGAGCAGCATCTGCGCGTTGGCATTGATCGAGGTGAGTGGGGTGCGTAGTTCGTGCGACGCATCGCTGATAAACTGTCGTTCGCGGGCAAACGCTTCCTGAAGGCGTGCGAGCAAATCGTCGAAGCTCTCGGCGAGCCGCCCGATCTCGTCGTCGCGTTTCGCCCAGTGGAGGCGACGGTCGAGGCGTTCCGAGCCGATCTCGCGCATCTCTGCCGCAAGGCGTTCGAGTGGATCGAATGCGCGCCCCGCGAGCCACCAGGAAAGGGCGAGAATGGCGATCATCGCGGCGATAACGGCGAGCGCGATGCTTTCGCGCGTCTGCGCGATGCTCCGTTCGAGGGCATCGATGCGCTCGGCGACGTGCACGACGACGCGGTGCGATCCGAGTGTGAAGGAGCGATCCTCGACGAGCATGGTGCCGATCGGTAGCGTAATTTGACGGCGTGCAATCGGCTTGTCGACGCTGAGAACAAGCGCTTTTGGAATCGTTGTGCCGCCGAGATTGCTGCTCTTCGCCAGCGGATATCCCTTGCTTGAATCGATCTGTACGAAGGTGGTCGGCGAGGACCAGGTGGTGAGATTATTGGCATCGGTGAGCATCGCGTAGGCATCGGAGCTGCCGAAGCCCAGCGAGAACGGCTCTTCGCTTGCGCGTACCGCAGATGCGATCTGCGCCATCGTCTCTGAAACGCGGGAACGTGCCTGCGCATAGAGGATCGACTGCAGCCGCACGCCGACCACCAGGCTGACGATGAGGAGCACCGCGATCAGGAGGCCCGCATACCACGCGGCGACCCGCCACTTTAGCGAATGCATGCCGCGCGGCGATCCGAACGCATGCCGCTAATCCTTGATGGTGTAACCGATGCCGCGCACCGTCGTGATGAGTTTTTCGTCGGTGCCTTCTTCGATTTTTCCGCGCAAATAGCGGATGTAGACATCGATGAGGTTCGAGTCGCCGAGAAAATCACTTCCCCAGACGCCGTTAAAAAGCTCGTCGCGCGTGTGGACCTTGTTGCGGTGGAGTAAGAGGTATTCGAGCAACGCATACTCTTTGGTCGTGAGCGCGATCTCTTTGCCGGCTCGCCGCACTTCGTGACGATCGCGATCCATAACGACGTCCTTAAAACAAATCGAACGATCCTGCGGCTCGCGTTCGCGTAATTGAGCGCGGACGCGTGGGAGCAACTCCTC
>JAJXXM010000088.1 GCA_021781095.1 bacterium | reverse complement strand
AGTAAAAGGAGTACTCACGCGGTCGATGGTCCTTTCCTAGCGAAGAGAATCGGCGGCAAACCGATAGAGATCGTCATCGCCGAAACGTTGAAGGGCGTTCAGGCGTTGCGCGATGGCGCCCTCGCATGCCGGGCGTGCGCCGAGTTCGTCGAGTGCCTCGCGAACCGCTTCTACCTCGTCGATCCCAAGGCTGCGGCCGCTTGCATACATCGCGGCGACGATGCGACGTGCGTCACCCTCGGCCTGCGCGAGCGCCCAGACGATCGGGAAACTCCACTTGCGCCGCGCGAGGTCGCCAGCGACGCGTTTTCCGGTCTCGACCTCATTCCCCCAAACACCCAGCATGTCGTCGCGAATTTGAAATGCCATACCGTATTCGCGGCCGAATCCGCGCGCGCGTTCCGCCGTCGCGGCCTCGGCGCCGGCGCAGAGCGCTCCCAATTCACAGGCCGCCCCGAAGAGTGCGGCGGTCTTCCCGGCGATCATTTCGAGATACTCCTCAAACGCTACGGCGTCGCGCGATTCGAAGGCGATATCCCGCGCCTGTCCGTCGCACATCGCTCGATGCGCCTCGTGCAGCGTCCGTACGGCGACGAGCGTCCCTCGCGCGCCGAGCCTCGCCTCGCTCTGCGTCAGTGCGAGGAAGCTGACCGCGCACATCGCGTCCCCGGCATTGATCGCTTGCGCGATACCGTAGCGCGACCAAAGCGTCGGGCGACCGTGCCGCAGTTCGTCGCGATCTTCGATATCGTCGTGAACGAGGGAATAGTTATGAAGGATCTCCACCGCGACGGCGGCGTCGAGGGCGGCGTCGACGGTCGCCCCGAGGGCAAACGCCGTGCGAAAGAGCAGTTGCGGACGGAGGCGCTTCCCAACGCGCGTCGGCCCGAACGCGCCGAAACCAAAGTGATAGTCGAGCGCCTCGCGTAGCAGATCGCCGCAGCGGTGTTCGCTGACGCGTTCGAGCAATCGTTGTTCGAACGACGCCAGCGCCGCATCGATCGTCGGCGCGTTCACGCCGCCTCCACGCGCAACGCGCGAATCGCCGCCATCACGCGTTGCGCGAACGGCTCGATATCGCCGCGCGCGAGCCCGTTCTCGCACGCGTCGCGGAGCGGCTCGCCGTACACGACGGTGATGCGTGCGAACCGCCGCGCTCGATCGGTTCCGACGATACAGGCCGGAACGACCGGGGCGCGTGCGAGCGAGGCGAGCAAGGAGACTCCCGATTGTATCGGCGCGAGTCCGTCGGTATTCCGTCGCCCTTCGGGGAATATCGCGACGGCTTTCCCTTCACGCAATACCTCGACGGAGCGCCGAATCGCACTCATCGGGTTTCCGCCGCGGTCGACCGGAAACGCGCCGACCGCCGCAATCGCAGCGCCGAGGCCCGGCACCGCAAACAATTCGCGCTTCGCCATATAATGCAGCATCCGCGGAAGAAATATCCCCAATACCGGCGGATCGAGATACGAAACGTGATTCGCCGCCACGATGAGCGGCCCGGTCGTCGGAACGCGTTCGATGCCGAGCGCCCGGACGCGCCAGGGTAACAGTGCGAGCCGACAGAGGCCGCGCCCGAACCGGTAGAACGCCGTCACGCCACGGCACTCGCGAGCGCGGCGATCTTCGCGACGACCTCATCGACGCCGAGTTCGCTGGAATCGATCACGTGCGCGTCGGGCGATATTTGCAACGGCGAATTCGAGCGCGACTCATCGAGCCGATCGCGTTCTTCCAATTCCGAGAAGAGCGCGTGCGCGTCGATCGCGGTACCCGAGGCGGCGAATTGTGCCTTGCGACGCGCGACGCGCGCGCTAATGCTCGCCGTGAGAAAAATTTTGAGCTGCGCGTCGGGGAGGACGACCGTACCGATATCGCGACCCGCCATGATGACCGGGCCGAGGCGAGCGATCTCGCGTTGTTTGGCGACCATCCGTTCGCGAATGCGGGGGTGCGCCGCAATCGTCGAAACGACGACGCTCGCCGCATTCGCCTGCAATTCGCTCTCCGAGAGCACCTCGCCGCCGGCGAGCACGACGAAGCCCATCGGCGCACCGGGTTCGAGCCGAATCTCGATGGGGCGCGCTTCGAGCAGCCGCAGCAACGCGGGCTCGTTATCCGCATCGACCCGCTCCCGCAGCGAGAGCACGGCGAGCGCCCGGTACATCGCGCCGGTATCGAGGTAGAGCAACGCAAGACGCTCGGCAAGGCGACGGGCGACCGTCGTCTTTCCGGAGCCGGCGGGGCCGTCGAGCGCGATCTGCAGGTGGGGAGGAGTCACAGCGGCCGGGGGTTCGCCCGGCCTATCCCCCGCCCCCGCCAGCGTAGCCCGCCGCGGATGCCCGAATACGCCGCCCAGAGCCCGAGGGCGACGGCGAACGGCGCAGCCGGCAGTTGCGGCACTCCCCGCGGACGTTCGACCGCCCTCGCAGCGGAGAGAAACGCGAGCGTCGGAGCCGCAGAACCGAGCGTCAGCAGAAATGCCGTTTCAAACCAGCCGCCCGAACCCGTCGAAAGGGCGTGGAACCAGGCGAACGCTGCGGCGATGGGAAGCGCGGAGCGCACGAGATAGAGCGAGGCGTAGAGGAGGCTGCCGATGATCCCGACCTGCCCGAGCAACGAACGCCCCAATCCATCGAGGCTCGCCCGCAGGCCGTCATATCCTTCCAGCACGACGCAGTCGCGTGCGTCGACGCAGGCAACGCGCGTACCGTTGCGTTTCAGCGCGCTCGCGAGCGCAATATCCTCAACGAGTGCGAGGATCGCCGCATGCCCGCCGCTGCGCGCGTAGGCATCGCGTTCGACAAGAAACCACTGCCCATTCCCTGCAGCGAAGCGCGGATCGAGCCCGCGCGCCGCACGCATCGGAAAGGCTTCGAGCAAGAGCAGTCGCGGGAGCACCGCGAAGCCCGCCGCCCAGAGATCGTGCACGCGCGTGCGCGGGAATCCCGTCACCGCTCCCACCTCGAGCGATGCTCGCGCCGCGAGCGTCGCCCCGAGTGCGCCGGGAAGCGCTCGTACGTCGGCATCGGCGAAGAGCGCGAAGGGCGCTTCGATCGGTACCGCGGCGATTGCGGCGGCGATCGCACGTGCCTTCGGCGAACGCTGCGCCGGTGCGTCGCTGGGAACGGCAAGAACGACGACGCGGTCGTCCTCGCGCGCGATCCGTGCGAGGATCGCTGCGGTTTCGTCGCTCGACCCATCGTCGATCAAGACCGCACGCCGGAGCTCGGGTTGCGCGAGAAAACTCGCGACGCATTCGGAGGCACGATCGGCCTCATCGCGCATGGGAATATAGAGGTCGATCGTATCAGGCGCGCCGGCCTGCGGCACGAGCCGGTGGAAGAGCGGTACGTTCGCCAACGCCATCGCCGCGCCGCCGAAAGCGATCGCGAGTGCCGTTCCGAGGAGCCAGGAGAGCGTGGCGATCACGTCCGTCGTAATGGAGCGATGCACGCAGCGACGATCTCGTCGATCCCCGAACGCCCGCGCAGAATCGCTCGATAGCGTTCGTCGATGCGCCCCTCACGCAGATCGCTATCGATCGATGCGAGGAGCTCCACGACGGATTCCTCGCTCGTCGCCCGTGCCGCGCGCGGGTGAGGATCGATCGCTGCGCCGATCGCCGCGATCGCCGTCGGTCGTTGCTCGTCGAGAACGTAGTACCGCATCGCGACCGGCAGAACCGGCACCTCCGCAGCGCGAGCGGCGTGGATGAATCCCGAGGTAAAGTGGGGCGCGCAGAGCGGTGGCCGGAGCACGCCGTCGGGAAAGATCCAGAGGCCGGCACCATCGCGCGCGCATCGCGCGACGTAGGCGATCGCATCGTATGCGGCACGCACGCTGCGCGCATCGACGGAGAACGCACCGCCCATACGAAAAAATGGAAAGCGCCGCAATTGTTCGTCGTCCATCATCAGGTTGAACGCTCGCTCCGGTGCGAAGGCGCGGTGGATGCTCGATGCGAGAAAACCATCCCACCAGGAGTGATGGTTTGGGGCGGCCACATAGCCTGCCTGCGGAAACGCGCCATCGCGGCGTACGAGAACGCGCGCGAAACTGCGACGCATCAGCCAACGAAGATAGGCGCCGAAGAACGCTTCGAATCCCGCGACGCGATGCGCGCGTTGCCAGCTCATCGGCGCAGGAGATGCTCGGCGGCGAGTCGCCCCGAGATCACGACCATCGGCACCCCGGAGCCCGGTCGCGTTCCGCTCCCCGCAAAGACCAATCCGGGAAAACGTTTCTCGTGCATCGGCGGCCGGAACGGCCCCATCTGGTCGAGCGTGTGATCGGGGCCGAACGCCGCGCCGTGCATGAGCCCGAGTTCGCTCGCCCACTCCGCGGGACCGCGCGCGCGCTCGACTTCGATAAACTCGCGGAGCTCTCCGACCGCTCCTTCGAGTCGTTCGAAGAGCCGCCGCCGAAATGCGGTGAGATCGCTTTCGCGCAGCGCCGTGAGGTTCGGCACCGGAGC
>JAJXXM010000415.1 GCA_021781095.1 bacterium | reverse complement strand
AACGCATCGCCGGTTTCTAAACTGCGCGTATCGGTAACGATGCGCATCGGCGCGAGCGTCGCTTCATTATGAACGCGATGCGCGGCAGTGGCGCGAACGATTTCCTCGATTGTGAAGCGCCTCACGCGCCGACCCTCCTTCGCGCCAAGGCATCGGCCGCCGTGGCGACGTCGTCGAAGGGAAGCACCCGGTCGCCGACGACTTGATAGTTCTCGTGCCCTTTTCCAGCGACGAGCACCGTATCCCCGGCGGCGGCGTGAAGAACCGCACGTTCGATGGCGCGCCGACGGTCGAGTTCGATCGCTGCCGGCGGGTGCGGCATTCCGGCAAGGATCTCTTCGATGATCGCCTGCGGCTCCTCGCTGCGCGGATTATCGTTCGTGAGATAGACCTGGTCGGCGAGACGAGCGGCGACCTCGCCCATTGCGCGTCGTTTACTGCGATCGCGGTCACCGCCGCAGCCGAAGACGAGTACCAACCGCCCTTGCAGGTTCTCGCGCAGCGCAAGCAGGGCGTTTTCGAGTGCATTGGGGGTATGCGCATAATCGACGACGACGTTGATGTCGCCGCCGCCGACCCGCTGCATCCGCCCCGGAACCCCTTGCAGCGCCGCGATTCCTCTCGCCGCGATCTTCGTATCGATGCCGATCAAACGCGCAAGCGCGACGGCAAGCAGCGCGTTTTCAACGTTGAAACGTCCGGGAAGATGTTGCTCGAACGCGACGCCGTCGAGGGTAAAACTCGCCCCGGTTGGGCTTAAGCGGAGGTCCTCGGGACGAATCTCCGCGGGGCCTTCAAGCGCGTAGCCGATGCAGCGACGTTGCGGGGCGAACTCGGCAAACCACTGCGCGCCCCAGCGGTCGTCGAGCCCGAACGCACAGATCGGCGCGAGTTCGAAGAGGCGATGTTTCGCTGCGGCGTAGGCCTCGATGCTGCCGTGAAAATCAAGATGATCCTGCGTGATATTGCTGAGCCCGGCGGCGGCGAAGCGAACATCTTCGACGCGACCGAGCGCAAGTGCGTGCGAACTCACTTCGATTGCGACGGCGCGCGCACCATCGTCGCGCATCGCTGCGAGCAACGCGTGAAGCTCGTGCGGAAGCGGCGTCGTATTCGTAAGCGTCCACGTTTTTGTTCCGAACTCCGCGCCGACCGTTCCTATCACGCCGCACGGAATCTCGGCTGCGGCGCAGATTGCGGCGAGCATGCGCGTCGAAGTCGTTTTTCCGTTGGTTCCGGTGATGCCGATGACCGAGAGCGCGTGCGATGGATCGCCGAAGAAAGCAGCGGAGATCGGCGAGAGCGATAGCAACGAGTCATGCACGATCACCGTTGGAACGGCGAGCGCGCCGATCTCCGCGCGCGCTTCGACGACGACCGCGGCGGCGCCGCGCGCGATAGCATCAGCGAGAAATGTGTGCCCATCGACGTGCGCGCCGCGCACGGCAACGAAGAGCGCGCCGGGGGTAACGCGGCGCGAATCGACCTCGATGCCGCTAATGGGCGTCGCCGCTTCGCCGCGCAGATGTGCGTCGGGGCCGAGCCGTTCGTAGAGTGCGCGAAGCGTCGTCATTTATGCTTCACCGCTACCTGCGGAAGTAGTCCCGCGTGCAGCATCGCCGCGCGCGCGATGGTATCGAAGGCCGGCGCGGCGACTTGCGAGCCGTAGTACGAACCGATCGGACGATCGACTTTGACCAAAATCACAAAGCGTGGATCGCGTGCCGGAATCATGCCGATAAACGAGGCGACGTATGCGCCGGGTTGATAGACGCCGTTCTCTTCGATCTGCGCCGTTCCGGTCTTCCCGGCGGTAGTGTAGCCGGGGACTTGCGCGGCAGGGTCGCCGGTGCCGTAGCGCACGACCGCACGCAAGAACTTCCGTAAGATGGCTGCGGTATGTTCGGAGAAGATGCGTCGTTCGATCTGCACCGGGTAACGATAAACGAGCTTGCCGTCGTGTTTGAGGATGGCATGCACGATATGCGGGCGCAGCAGCAAGCCGCCGTCGGCAATCGCGCAATAGTAACGAGCGAGCGCGAGCGGCGTCACCGCGACGCCTTGGCCGAAGGACATCGTCGCTAACGACGATCCGCTAAATTGGCTGGGTTTGGGAACGATACCGGAGTTCTCGCCGGGGAGCTCGATCTGGGTCGGCTCGCCGAAGCCTGCGGCGCGTTCCATATTGTAGAAAATGCGAGGGCCGATACTCATGCCGACTTCCGCGGCACCGACGTTGTGCGAATAGGCGATGATGTTTTCGAGCGATTCGGTGCCGTGACTACCCGCGGTGAAACCGTCGTCGGCGTTGTGAATGGTGTGCCCACCGACGGTGATTTGATCGCGCGCAGGGAAGCGCGATGCGAGCGTCACTTTGCCGGATTGAATCGCAGCGGCAGCGGTAACGAGTTTGAACGTGGAGCCGGGCTCGTAGGCATCTTCCACCGCGCGGTCGCGCCGTTGCGCGTTCGTATAGCGCCAAAAATGGTTCGGATCGAAGTGCGGGAGATTCGCAAGAGCGAGAATCGCACCGGTCTTCGGATTCATGACGATCGCCACACCGGAGCTGGCGTGGTACTTCTTGACTTGCTTTTCCAGCGCGCGTTCAGTCACGAATTGGAGATAGGAATCGAGCGTGAGTTCGACGTCGTATCCGGGACGTGCGCGCTTGAGCACGATGGGATGACCGAACGGCAGCGGACGCCCCATTTCGTCGGTCTCGAGCGTCTCTTTACCCGAGCGCCCTTGCAGCCAAGGATTCAGGCTGTACTCTAAACCGTCGAGCCCGTTTTCGTCGGTGCCGACGAAACCGATCGTCGAAGAGAACTCCGGCCCGTCGACGTAGACGCGTCGCCCGGTCTTTTCGCGACGCTCGGCGACGCCGACTAAATTCAGCGCAGCGACGCGCGCTGCGACCGAATGATCGACCTTTCGCGCGATCCAGATGAACCAGAGGTTCTTATCGTGGAGCGCCGCGACGGTATCGGGACTGAGCTTCCCAACGATTTTCCCGAGTTTTCGCGCGACGGTATCGGGATCGTTGATATCGTGGGGAACTGCGTAAATACTCTTCGACGGCAGCGATCGCGCGATCACCGCTCCGTGCCGGTCGAGAAGGCTACCGCGACGCGCGAAGACATTGATCGTAATCGAGCGCTGTTCGAGTGCATCGCGCGCCAGCCCGGGACCCTGCATCGCTTGAACGACTACGAGTTTTCCGGCGAGGAATAGCCCGAACCCCAGAACGCCGATGTAAAACCAGCGCGCCCGATCGGTCGCCGTGCGCGCGAAACTCCGTTTCAGGATCGCCGTTTCTCGGCCGTCGCCGGGTGGAACCACCGTGCGAGGCCGGAGAGAAAGGCGATGCGTTGCTGCTGCGTTTGCGGCGGCGAGAGTTGCACCGCAATCTCGGTCGAGGCGGGGTGCATGTGTAACTGTGCGGCGAGGCGGGCGAGGCGCGCGTCGGAGGAGAGCTGTTCGACGCGATCTTCAAGACGCAGCGTCTCGTCTTGCAAGCGTTTCTGCCGCGCTTGTGCTTTTTCGACGGCGTAGGTGAGCCCGGTCATCGATGAGGTGAGCATAACGTAGCCGGTAACGGGAACGAGCACCGCGAGCAGGACGGTGACTGCGAGCACGATGGGGCGATATCGCGCGCGCGAATTTCGCACGACCCGTCGCTGCGCTGCATTGCGCGCACTGCGTGGATTGTGAATGCGCGGTTCTTCGCGACGACGCGGTTGCATCTGTACCATCAGCCGGCCTTCTTTTCTGCAGCTCGTAGTTTTGCGCTCCGCGCGCGCGGGTTTTCGCGGGTCTCCTCTTCGCCGGCAACGACAGGCTTTTTCGTAAGAATAGTAAGGCGGTCGTCGCCGCGCAGCGTATGTTTCACGATCCGGTCTTCGAGCGAATGGAACGAAATTGCAGCGATGCGACCACCGGCACGCAGACGCGCGATCGCTGCCGCGAGCCCGTCGTGGAGCGAACCGAGTTCGTCGTTGACGGCGATGCGGAGCGCTTGGAACGCGCGCGTAGCGGGGTGAGTACGTTCGCGCCGGCCGCTGCGTTGCATGAGCCCGGAGATGAAGGCTGCAAAATCGGTGGTGGTGGTGGGGAGTTTGCCCGCTTCGCGACGGGCGACGATCGCGCGCGCGAGCCGCCGCGATTCGCGAATTTCACCGTATTGGTAGAAGATATCGGCGAGCTCGCTCTCCTCGGCGTGCGCCAACACGTCATACGCGCTGCGCCCGACATAGGGATTCATGCGCATATCGAGCGGGGCGGATTGCGAGAAAGAGAAGCCGCGTTCGCGTTCATCGAGTTGCATCGAAGAGACCCCCAAATCGAAGAGGATGCCGTCGATCTCCGTTACGCCCAGCGCATCGAGTTGCGCATCGAGCTCGCGAAAGTTCGCGTGAACGAATTGCAGGCGCGGATCGTGCAGCGCTTCGGCGCGCTCCCGCGCAGCCGGGTCGGCATCGAAGGCG
>JAJXXM010000221.1 GCA_021781095.1 bacterium | reverse complement strand
GATCTTTTTAGCGTTGAGGATCGAATCGTGCGCGTGATTGATAATGTAGGGCTTGCCGGTAACGGTGATCGTGCGGATGCCGTCGTAATGCGCGTGCTCGCCGATCAGTTCGTCTTCGCCGAAGAAAATGTGGACGTTGCCGGTCGCGTCGCCGGGATTGCCGAGATTGGTATTGCCGTTTACCTTGTCGGCGAGGACGGCAATTTGATTCGGAGCGAGCGTCGGGGCGCCGCTCGGGATGGGTTGCGGCGTGGGCAGGCCGTGCCCCGCGCGCGGGATCGGCGGCGGCGTCTCACCACCGCGCACTAAATAGACCGGGGCGGCGAGGTTCGACGGATTCGGCGTTGGGGTGGGCACAGCCGGAGGCGTGGGGATGTTCGTCGGAAGCTGAAAGGAGATCGGCGTCGGGCGCGCTGCGGGCGTGCTGCTCGGAGCGGGTGAGGGCGCCGCCTGCGCGAGCAGGTTCTTCGGCGGAGCGTAATGCTCGGCGACGAGTTTCGCGCAGCTCTGCGCGTTGAGCAATCGCAGCGCGCGAGATTCGTCGATCCGGCCGATATCGGCGGCGCGCGCCGGAACGAGGCTCGCGACGTACGCGAGAATCCAGGCGACCGTGGTGGCGGTGCGAATCGAGCGATTGCGCATGGCGGCTACCGCTCTTCCAAAATGAAGAGCACGAGGCCGACGCCGCCCATGATGAGATTGGGAATCCAGGCTGCGAAGGTGGGATTCATGGCGCCGTTGCGCCCGAACGCCGCCGCCGCCGACATCAACAGGAAGTAGATGAAGAACGAGAAGATCGCCATTGCGATTCCCAGCGTGCGCCCGCGCTTCCCGTAACGAATCGCCAGCGGCACGGCCAGCACCATGCCGATCACGCAAGCGAACGGCCAGGCGAGTTTGTTCGCGAGGCTGATTTCCAGCGATCCGAGCGTGCTGCCGCCGATCCCCTGCGATTTCAAGGCATTAATTTGCGTGCTCAACGCCTTGCTGTTCATCGTCCACGAATCGCTGTTGATATTGGAAAGAAACTGCGCGGCGGTCTCGCCCAAGGGCAGGCCGATCTCGATGCTCTTGACGTGCTGTTGGCTCGTCACGTCGCCTTTGAGGTTGTAGCGCGTGTCGATCACGTCGTGCAGGATCAGGACCGACCCGTCGACCGTCGCCGTTTTCGCTTGCAACGTCTCGTTCCACGGCCCGAAATGCGCCGGCTTGAAAATCTGCACGTCGAGCATCGTTTTGTTATCGGGTTCGACTTGCGTGACGTAAAAAACGTTCCCGGTATCGGGATCTTTGCGGAAGAATTGCGGCTCGACGGGCAGTGAATTGGTGTGATAGATGATTTGGTAGAACGTGCGGGTGGAGAGATCGACGGCCTTCGGCGAAACGTATTCGTTAGTGGCGTACGCGATGGCGAACATCGCGATACCGAAGAGCAACGGCGTCACCGCGATGCGCGCGAGCGAGATGCCCGAGGTGCGCATCGCGACGATTTCGTTGTCGCCCATCAAGCGGCCCATCGCCAAGAGCCCGGCAAAGAGCGTTGCGAACGGAAACGCCATCGGTACCGCTTGCGGAATGCGAAAGACGACGAAACGAAGCACGAGGAAAAACGGCGCGTGTTCGTTGATGATGTAATCCGCAGCGAGAAAGAAGATGTTGAGCGCCCAAAAGATGAGGTAGGCCGAGAGCGCGAACGCAAACGGGCCTAAAATTTCTCGCAGTACGTAGCCGTCGAGGATGGGAAGCGCGGGGAGCGCCAATCGTCGAGGCAGCGGGCGTTGTGCGGTTAGCGTAGCCATCGCGCGCCCAGTCGGACCGGGGAGCTAATTGTTGCGATACGCGGCGAGAACGCGCGCGACGTACTCTTGCGTTTCGGCGTAGGGCGGAATGCCGTGGTAGCGGTCGACCGCGCCCGGGCCGGCGTTATACGCCGCGAGCGCCAATTCGGTGTCGCCGCCGTAGCGCGTCAGCATGGAATGCAGATAATGCGCGCCGCACGAAACGTTTTGCTGTGGGTCGAACGCATCGGTAATGCCGCAATCTTCGGCGGTTCCGGGCATGAGTTGCATCAGGCCTTCGGCGCCGACGCGGCTCATCGCGCCGGGGTCGCCGGCGGATTCGGTGAGGATGACCGCGCGAATCAGGCGCGCCGAGATGCCTTCGTGCGCCGCTGCGGCGACGGCGAGCTGGTCGATCCGCGCCGGTGGCAACGACTGCGGCGCATACGGCAAGTAGCCTCCCCCGCCGCACCCGGCGAGGAAGACGACCGCGAGCGTCGCCCGGAGCCAAAATTGCATCGTTAGTGGGTTCGCCGGGCCCCTGCCCCGGCCTTCCCGCGTCGCTCTGTCACCCCGAGTAGCCCACCCCTCGACACGCTCGGGGTAAACTCCACGGCGTATCGAGGGGGCCTTCCTCGGTCGGCGCGCGCCTCGATATGGTTGCTTCGCAACCTACTCGGCGTGACACGGACAGGCTCCGCGGCGTATCGAGGGGCGAGAGGAAACGGCCGGTTGGGTGCTACAACCGCGGCCAGGGTGAACGAAAGCGCGCCGACGGCGCTCGTCCGCGGCATTGGCCTGCGGGGCGCCGTTGCGATGAACGCGATCACGATGATCGGCATTGGGCCGCTCATCACGATTCCGCTGGTGCTCGGTGCGTTGCATGGCCCGCTCTCGCTGGTCGGCTGGCTCCTCGGCGCGTTGCTCGCGCTCTGCGATGGGCTGGTCTGGGCTGAACTCGGCTCGGCGTTTCCCCGCTCCGGCGGCACCTACGGGTACCTGCTCGAGTGCTTTCGCGGGCTGCGCGTCGGCCCCGTCCTCGCCTTTCTCTTCGTCTGGCAGATGATGTTCGTCGCGCCGCTCACGCTCGCGAGTGGATATATCGGCTTCGCGAATTACGCCGGCTATTTTTTTCCGCATCTTGCCGCGTCACCGCTCGCGCTCAAAGCCGTCGCGATCGCCATCGGCATCGTCACGCTCGTCGCGCTCTACCGCGGCATCAACGCCATCGCGCGAACGGGTATCTGGCTCGCCGCCGCGGCCGTGCTGACGTTGCTGGTCACCATCGCCGCCGGATTCGCGCATTGGTCGCCGCATCTCGCGGGGGCGCTCCCCACCGGCGATTCGTTCTGGAACGGTTTGCGCGCCGGGCTCGGGCAAGCGCTCGTCATCGCGATGTACGATTATCTCGGATACAATCAAGCGAATTATCTCGGCGACGAAGTGCGAACGCCGGCGAAAACGCTACCGCGCGGAATCGTGATCGCGATTGCGTTGGTAGCGACGCTCTACATCACGTTGCAGGTGGGCGTGCTCGGCGCGATTCCGTGGCAACGCATCATCCCGCTCGCCGATGGCTCGCTGCCGCCTATCGCCCAACACCTCGCATCGACGATGGTGGAGCAGTCGTTCGGAACGGGCGCGGCCGGGGCCGTGACGCTGCTGGTGTTGGTCACCGCGTTCGCCTCGGTCTACGGCAACCTGCTCGGGGCCTCGCGCATTCCGTACGCCGCCGCGAGCGACGGAAACTTTCTTCCGGCCTTCGCGCACGTCCACGCGCGCTACCGATTTCCCGATGTCGCGCTGCTCGCGATCGGCCTCCTCGCGTTGGTCGCCTCGCTCTTCACGCTCGATCAAGTCATCAACGCGCTCACTACCGGGATCGTGTTGATTCAGTCGATCGCGCAGATCGCCGCGCTCTTCGTGCTCCGCGCGCGCGGCGTGACGGCGCCGTACCGCATGTGGCTCTTTCCGCTGCCGGCGCTGCTCGCGCTCGCCGGATGGATCTACGTGTTCTGCAGCGCGGGTGGCGCGGCGATTTTCTTCGGGCTCGCGACGTTGCTCGTCGGGTTGCTCGCCTACGCGCTTATGCGGCGAGCGTGGCACCCCACGCGATGACGCGCGCCTCGATCGCGTCGCGAATCTCACGCGTTGCGGCGAGCCGTTCGTCGCGCGAGCCCGCGAGCGCGGAGGGATCGGGAAAACTCCAGTGGAGCCGTTGCGTGACGCCGGGGAAGATGGGGCAACGCTCGGCGTTACTTTCGTCGCAGACGGTAACGACGTAATCGAATAATTCGCCCGCGTTGTAGAGATCGAACACGCGTCGCGTCGGTTGTTGCGAGATATCGATGCCCCGTTCGCGCATCGCTTCGACCGCAAGCGGATTGAGCGTGCCCGCCTCCAAGCCGGCGCTTTCGGCGGCGATCAGATCGGGGAAGCGTGCGTTGGCAAAGGCTTCGGCCATCTGGCTGCGCGCGCTATTATGCACGCAGAGAAAGAGCACGCGGATGCGACGGGCGCGGGGAGCGGTCATGGTGTGGGTGCCTCCAGCGGTGCGGAATACGTTGTTGCCATGCGTCGGGCGACGATGACGAGCGCGAGCATGACGGGGACTTCGACGAGCGGGCCGATGACGGCGGCGAACGCCTCGCCCGAGGTAATGCCGAAGATGGCGATGCAGACCGCGATCGCGAGTTCGAAATTATTGCTCGCGGCC
>JAJXXM010000420.1 GCA_021781095.1 bacterium | reverse complement strand
GACGTCGCTGTCAGCAAGAAGCAAAAGAAAAGGAGGAACGATCTACGTACCATGATGCGGCCGAGTTCGCCCTGCGTGCGGTCGCGCCCTACCGGTTTTGCTCTGCTCCCTAGAGCACCGCTTCTCCGAGTAGCGCACGCGCCCGTTCGTTGTTGTCGGTGCTGATCGCAACGACTGCGAAACCTTCGTCGCGCCGTACGTGATGGAGCGAACGAATGTTGATCGATGCATCCCCGAGTCGGCGCGACACTGCTGCGAGCGCTCCGGGGCGATCTTCGATTCGCGCGAGGAGGACGCTGTCGGTAACCGCCGGATGCCCTGCATCGGCGAGTGCGGCGAGCGCCTCATCCTCGCGCTCCACCTCGAGCCGAACTAGCGCGGCGCTACCGTGTGATTCCACCGCGATCCCTTGAATATCGACGCCGCGTGAAGCAAGAACTTCCGTGATCTCTGCGAGAAGACCCGGCCTATTCGGGACGATCGCCCTCAAGCTTTGCATGCATCCTCCTTCAGTGACGTTGCGAGATCCGTCACCAACGCATCGATCTGCTTTCGGTGTACGTTCGGCAACACCACGACATGCGAGATATCGCCCGCAGTCGCGAGTTGCCAGCGTCGTTGTATCTCGGGGGGAACCCGGGGAAGCACCACCGTGATTGCGTTGGGGTTGCGCCATGCCGGTACACCGATCTCCAGCAGGCGTTTTACCAGATATTCTGCATGCTCCAGCGAACGAGCGAGCCGCGCTCGTAACCCGGCTTCACCGAGCTGCTGCAGGCGATACCAGAGCATCAGCGGGGAAAATCCGCTCCGCGATCCGGTAATCGTCGTATCGAGGCTTCCGATGTAGTCGATCGTACGCGCGATGCGTTGCACGTTGTGCTTGCGCGCGATGACGATACCGCACGGAATCGGCGCTCCCAAAAACTTATGCCCGCTAATCGCAACCGAGTCGGCACCATCGGCAAAGTCCCAGGCTGGGCGCGGATCGAGATACGCCGCATACGCTCCCGCCAACGCCGCATCGGAATGAATGTACCGCTCGCGGATCGCGAGTCGATCCATCATCGATGCAATACGCCCGATATCGTCCCGCGCTTCGGTCATCGTCGTGCCGATATTTGCAAAGATAATCGGCGGCCGATCGCGGTGAATTTTCAGCGTTTCCAACAGATCGTCGTAATCGATCTCGCCGTTGCTTTGCGAACGGATCGTAATATGCCGCATCCCCAGGAAGTGCAAATTCTTCGCTACGCTATAGTGGGTCGCCTCGGAATAATAGACCATCCCACCGGGATGCAGTTCGCGCGCTAGATAGAGCCCGTAGAGATTCCCTTCGGTGCCGCCGTTGGTGACGTAACCCCACCAGTCATCGTGCGGCGCCCGCGTCGCTTCGGCAAAAAACGAAACGACCTCGCGCTCGCATTCGCGAGTGTGCACGCGATAGGTGCTCTGAGCGAACGGGTCCCCGATGTTATTGAGCGGGAACGCCATGAATCGTTCTATTTCGGAATAATCGAAATCTTTGGCACCTGGGTAGCCAAGCGAATCTTCATTCGCCAAACCCAGCTCGTCAAATAAGCGATCGAGGCGTTCCAACGGGGACCTCCGACGTGTTCTCTTCGTTTCGTTCCTAGCGCCGCGCTTAGCCTTTTGCGGCAGCGCGCAATTGGCGAAGCACGTATTGGAGAATTCCCCCGTGCCGATAATATTCGGCCTCATCGGGGGTATCGATGCGCACACGAGCCTTGAAGTGTACCGACTTTCCGCTCTGCGGATCGGTCGCCTTCACCTGAACCTCCATGCGCGGCTTTACCCCATCGGAGATGCCGTGGATTTCGACGATCTCTTCACCGCTTAACGCGTAGCTGCCGGCATTCTCGCCGTTGATGAATTCAAGCGGCAGCACTCCCATACCGATGAGGTTGCTGCGGTGGATGCGCTCGAACGATTCGGCGATCACCGCACGCACGCCCAGAAGCGCCGGGCCCTTTGCCGCCCAATCGCGCGAGGAACCCGAACCGTACTCTTTGCCGGCAATAATCACCAGCGGCGTTCCGTCTTTCTTATACCGCATCGCAGCATCGAAGATCGACATCTGCTCGCCGGTCGGCAGGTAGCGCGTCACGCCGCCTTCGACACCCGGAACCAATGCGTTACGCAGCCGGATATTCGCGAAGGTTCCACGCATCATTACCTCGTGGTTCCCGCGGCGCGCACCGTAGGAATTGAAATCCGCCGGTTCGATGCCGCAGGCAACGAGGTATTTGGCCGCCGGCGAGTTCTTCGCAATCGATCCGGCCGGTGAGATATGATCGGTAGTGACCGAGTCGCCGAGAACCGCCAACACGCGTGCGCCGGCGATATCTTTCGTGGCGCCCGGTTCGGCGGGCATGCCTTCAAAGTAGGGCGGATTCTTCACGTACTCCGATTTCGGATCCCACGCGTATCGCTCGCTCGCCGCAACGGCGAGATTCGCCCAGTTCGCATCGCCACGGAACACGTCGGCGTAGCGCGACTTGAACATTTCGTCGGTGACGCACTGCGTGACGACACGCGCGACTTCTTCGTTGGTCGGCCAAATATCGCGAAGATAGACGGGCTTCCCGTCGCTACCGACGCCGAGCGGCTCGTTCGTCAAATCGATATCGAGGCGCCCCGCCAACGCATACGCGACAACCAGCGGCGGCGACGCGAGATAGTTCGCTCGTACCTGCGCGTGAATGCGTCCCTCGAAGTTGCGGTTCCCGGAGAGTACCGCGCCGACAAAGAGATCGCGCTCCGAGATCGCCTCGCCGACCTCGGTCGGCAAGGGGCCCGAGTTACCGATACAGGTCGTGCAGCCGTAACCGACGAGATTAAAGCCGAGCGCGTCGAGCGGACGCTGAAGATCGGCCTTCGCTAAATAATCGGTGACGACTTTACTTCCCGGCGCAAGCGAGGTTTTCACCCACGGTTTGCGCGTGAGGCCGCGTTCGACCGCGCGTTTTGCGAGCAAGCCTGCCGCAACCAGCACCGACGGATTACTCGTGTTGGTGCAACTCGTGATCGCAGCGATCACCACCGATCCATCGGTGAGTTCGGCCGGACCATCGGAGAGCGCAACCCCGCCGTTTCCACCTTCGTTCTGCATCCGCTCGGCACCGCGATTCGCCGGCGTACGCGTCTTGGCATACTCGGCAAACGCACCGTTGAAGGACGACTTCACTTCGCCGAGGCGGACGCGATCCTGCGGACGGCGCGGGCCTGCGAGGCTCGGTTCCACGCTGCCGAGATCGAGCACGAGCGTATCGCTATACTGCGGTTCGGGCGCGTCGTCGGTGCGGAAGATCCCCTGCGCGCGCGCGTAGGCCTCGACCAACGCGATATGCTCCGGCGCGCGCCCGGTCAGTCGCATGTACTCCAGCGTCCGTTCGTCGATGGGGAACATTGCAACCGTCGAGCCGAACTCCGGCGACATGTTGCCGATCGTGGTGCGGTCGGCGACCGGCAAACGGCTTAAGCCCGTGCCGTAAAACTCGACGAATTTTCCGACGACGCCTTTCTTGCGCAACATTTGCGTCACCGTCAGCACGAGATCGGTCGCCGTAACGCCTTCGCGGAGCGCTCCTTCAAGTTTGAAGCCGATCACTTCGGGAATTAACATCGTAACCGGTTGCCCCAGCATCGCCGCTTCGGCCTCGATACCGCCGACGCCGAAGGCGAGCACGCCTAAGCCGTCAACCATCGTCGTGTGCGAGTCGGTGCCGACCGCGCTATCGGGATAGGCAACGGCGGTCGCCGGATCGTATGCGACCCCGGCCCCACCGGCGCCGAAAATCACGCGCGCAAGATATTCGATGTTGACTTGATGGACGATCCCGGTGTCGGGCGGAACGGCGCGGAAATTCGCAAGCGCCGATTGCCCCCACTTCAAAAATGCATAGCGTTCGCGATTGCGCTCGAATTCGATCTCCGCATTGCGATCGGCCGCATCGGCGGAGCCGAATCGATCGACCTGCACGGAGTGGTCGATAACGAGTTCGACCGGCTGCAGCGGGTTGATGGCGTTCGGGTCGCCGCCCATCGCCGCCATCGCATCGCGCATCGCCGCCAGATCAACGACGCACGGAACGCCGGTGAAATCTTGTAGCAGCACACGCGCCGGACGGAACGCGATCTCCTTTTCGGAATGCGTTCGCGGGCTCCAACGTGCGAGCGCTTCGATGTCGGCTTTCGTAACCGATCGACCGTCTTCAAATCGCAATAGATTCTCTAAGAGAATCTTGATCGAATACGGTAACGTTGCGAGTTCGGCGAGCCCAGCCTCGTGCAGTGCAGCGAGGCGGTAATACGTGTAGGATCGGTCGCCGACTTGCAGCTTGGCGACGGCATTGAAGCTTGATTTTTGAACGCTCATGATATGAGCGTTACTTTCGGCTCTCCTTTTGCATAGCCCTCGACGACAATTCGCGTTTCACCCGACAAAAGTCTCCACAACGGCTCGACGACGAGCGCC
>JAJXXM010000280.1 GCA_021781095.1 bacterium | reverse complement strand
GCCGATGAAGATCGCCTGGGCCAGCAGTGCATTCGAAGCCGCTTTCGCGCGTGGCGATTGCACGCAACTCGAGTGGCTCGATGCCTGTGCGCGCAGTGCTCTCTGCGACGGCGTAGCGTTCGACCGAGCGCACTTTCCGCGAACCGATGCAGACTACCTCGCCCAAATCAAGAAGGCGAGCGTCGATCTCTGTGTGACACCGGTCGCAACGCTCGACGACGCCTTCTTCCTCGCTTCGCGCAGCGAAAAAGAGGAGTCGCTGCGGATCGCGCTCGCGGTTGGGGCGCCCCTGCTCGTCGCTCGAGCCCCGCGGCTCGGCGCCTGCAGCTACCCCGAATTGGCCGCCGCGCTTGGGGAGGCGACGGGGCTTGCGAAGGCCGCAAATATCACCATCGCGCTACGGAACGCTCCCGATACGCACGCCGGTAGCGATGCCGACTGCAAGCGCTTGGCGAAGGAGGCCGACTCGGCATGGCTGCGCTTCGCCCCCGAGCCGCTGCGCCTCGATGCGGGCAGCTCGCTTGCCACCCTCGTGGGCAAGAGCGTCGTTCTGCTCCACGATCTCGCCGAGAACGCCGAAAAAGCGCTCGCATGTATCGAGCGCGAGGCGCCGGGATATCACGGGTACCTCCTCCTCGATGCGCGCAGCGGAGCCTGCACCCTGGGAGAGATCGAATCGATGACCGCGCCAAACGTCTTTCGTGCGAGGTGAGAACCTGCTTTCTCGCAGGTGGGTGCGGCCCGGGCGCTGGTGCGACAAGCTGTTGCCCGTCACGCCGTCGTATCCGGAGCTGATGCTCCCTTAGGGTTTTCGTTGGTCCAGCACCTATGGCACGCTGCGCGTAAGACGCAGTCACCACCCCAACCCTAGCACCGGCGTCAAGACTTGACAGCCGGCGATTCCGCGTGAACGGATCGCGCTATGATCGCTGCCCTCACTTCGCCGCCCTTCGTTCGCCACGGGAGCCTCTCGGTCGAACGGAATCTTAATACCGCCTACGATGAAGCGAAGCGCTACCTCAGCGCCGACTCCGTCGAACGCGGGCTCTTCGCGCGGCTCGAGGGATCGCCGAGCCGAACGTTCACGCTGCGCGCCGACGCTCGGAACAACGATCGCTTCGACCCCAACGACGACACGATCTGGTGGGACCCGACCAGCGCGCTCCGCACGACGACCGGTGGAACGCAATCGCCGGCGCTCGGTTTGGGGCACGAGATCGACCACGCCGTCGAACGCCCCGCGCGCGAACAACAACTCGCCGCGCGCTGCGCCGGCCGTTACGATACCGCGGAGGAGGAGCGCGTCATTCGCGGTTCGGAGGCGCATGCCGCACGTACGCTCGGCGAGGCGATGCGCCGCAATCACGACGGTACGTGCTTTCGCGTCGCCACCCCGACGGAACGGTAACGGCACCGTTGTCACGCCGAGTAGTCGTTGTCACGCCGAGTAGATCGCCCCTTCGACTCGCTTCGCTCGCTCAGGACAGGCTCCGCGATCGTATCGAGGCGCGCGCTCGCGTCGCGCAGCCCTCGATACGCGGCCTTCGGCCGCTACTCGGGCTGACAGAGTTGCGCCGGCGCGCTACTCGGGCTGACAGAGTTGCGCCGGCACGCTACTCGGGATGACAGAGAAAGCGCTGCGCGTTATGCGTCGCGTCTCCCCAGTGCTGCAGAAAATGCGGCGAGCACGCGCGCCTTCGTCAACGTGCGATCCACGATCGGCGCGGGATAATCCTCGCCGACGATGCATCGAGCGTCACGCTGAACCTGCGGCGGCATCTGCCACGGCGCGTGCACGTACTTCGTCGGAACCGAGCGCAATGCAGGCAACATCGCGCGCACGAAGGCGCCCTCCGGATCGAAGCGCTGCCCTTGCAGCACCGGGTTGAAAATGCGGAAATACGGTGCGGCGTCGGTACCGGTTGAGGCCGCCCACTGCCAGCCGCCGTTATTCTGCGCGAGATCGGCATCGGCGAGATGGCGCTCGAAATAACCCTCGCCCCATTGCCAGTTCATCAGCAGATCTTTCGTTAGAAACGAGGCCACGATCATCCGGAGACGGTTATGCATCCAACCCGTCGTGTTGAGTTGCTGCATCGCGGCATCGACGATCGGATAGCCGGTGCGCCCTTCACACCATGCCGCGAATGTCGCACGATCGTCGCGCCATGGAATCGCCGCCGTCTCCGCGACAAACGGCGCACTTGCGACGTGCGGAAAATTGCGCAATATCTGTTGGTAGAAATCGCGCCAAATCAGCTCCGAGATCCACACCTCGAGGCTCGCGCGCCGTTGCGGACTCGCGCCCTCCATCGCTGCGTGCGCACGCGCGACGCAGGTGCGAATGCCGATCGTTCCCGCACGCAGATCCGGCGAGAGCCGCGAGGTTCCGTCGAGCGCCGGCATATCGCGTTGCACCGCGTAGCCATCGCTCGCTCCGCCGAGCGCGAGAAAGCGATCGAGGCGCGCGCGCGCCTCCGCTTCACCGCACGCCGGGAAAGCCGTCGAGGAAGCGTACCCATACGCTTCGGGTGTAGGAACTTCGCGCGTTGCTCCGATCTCGGCGCTTGCGAGCAATTTTTGCGCGCTCGCGCGGTTCGAGTGCACCGGTAGGCGCGGCGCCAACGCGTGCTGGTCGAGCCAACGCCGTTTATACGGCGTGAAAATCTTATACGGCGCACCGCTCTCGGTGCGCACTTCGTCGGCACCGAAGTAGACGTGATCGAGCGATGCATGCACCGCGATCCCCGCCGCCTCGAGCGTTGCGCGAACGCGTTCGTCGCGAAGGCGCGCTTCGGGCTCGTAATCTTCGTTGTAGTAGATCGCATCTGCGCCGATCCGCCGGGCAAACGCGGTGAGTTGCTCTGCGAAGTCGCCTTCGAGCAGCGCGAGCTCGCTGCCGCGTTCGCGTACCTCCGCGCGTAGGGCCGCGAGCGCCGAAAAAAACGCCTGCACCAACGGCGCCCCCATTCGCTCGCTCCGCAAGAGCACTGGGTCGAGCACGAAAGCGAGCGCCACCTCATCGTTCGCGCGCGCCGCCTCGGCGAGCGCGACGTTGTCGCGCAAGCGCAGGTCGCGACGCAGCCAAAGGATGCTGCGCCGAGGAGTGCGCCCGGCGGGGCGGAAGGCTCGCGACATGAACGCCACCTTTGCCGCGAGCGAACTCCGAATCCCGCTGAAGCATCCCTTCAAAATCACCCGCGGCGAGTCAACGTTCGCGCGCTCGGCGTTGCTGCGTTTCTCGTGCGATGGGATCGAGGGGCTCGGCGAGAGCGCGCCGATCGCCCGGTACCACGAATCGGTGGAATCGGTGCTCGGGTTTTTTTCCACGTATAACGCCGACGCCGCATCGCCGTATCGGCTTGAGCATCTGCTGCGATCGACGATTCCGCCGGCGGCGCGCTGCGCGCTCGATGTCGCGCTGCACGATTGGATCGGCAAGGCGTTGGGCTTGCCGCTCTACGACTATTTCGGTCTCGACCCAAGCGCGACGCCGACGACCTCGTTCACCATCGGCATCGCCGATCCCGAAAGCACGCTCCGTAAAGTCGACGAAGTACGCGATCACCCGATTCTCAAAATCAAACTCGGGCTCGGCGCACTGCACGAGCAGATCGAAACGATCGAAGCGATTCGCGCGCGTTACACCGGAACGATTCGCATCGACGCCAACGAAGGTTGGGATGTCGACGAAGCGATTCTCATGCTCGCCGAACTTGCGCGCTTCGATATCGAGTTTTGCGAACAACCGATTCCGGCCGGCAACCCGGCCGGACTACGTGCGATCTCCGTGCGCAGCGCGATTCCCATCGTCACCGACGAAGATTCATGCGATGCCACCGACCTGCCGCGACTCGCAGGCTGCGTCGCAGGGGTCAACGTCAAACTCGTCAAGTGCGGCGGACTGCGCGGCGCACTGGCGATGATTCACACCGCGCGCGCGCTCGGCCTGAAAGTGATGCTCGGCTGCATGGTAGAGAGCGCGATTCTCGCGACCGCCGCCGCGCAGATCAGCCCGCTCGTCGACTGGGCCGATATCGACGGCCCGTTTCTAACGCTCGGCGATCCTTTCGTCGGGCTCACCTACGAGCGCGGCAAGCTCGTTCTTCCCGGCGGGCCCGGCCTCGGCGTTCGCGAATCCCTCATCCCGTGAGCCGTCGCTACGTCGTCCTCGCCCCGCATGCATTCGTTCAGAGTGCGAAAACCGCGCATGGCGTCATCGCTTACGGCGACGATCCCGTCGTTGCCGTTATCGACCCGAGTTGCGCGGGCAATCGTGTCTGCGATGTCGTGCCGCATCTCGCGAAGTGCGATGCCCCAATCGTAGCCACGCTGCAAGAAGCGTTGGCGTTCGCACCGAGCGCACTGCTCATCGGCACCGCGCCGATCGGCGGAGCGCTCGATACACTCCGCGGCGGCGTTCTCGAAGCGATCCATGCCGGCCTCGACGTCGTCAGCGGGTTGCACACGATGCTCGCCGAGGATGCAGAGCTCGCGCGCGCCGCGCGCGAACG
>JAJXXM010000016.1 GCA_021781095.1 bacterium | reverse complement strand
AGCACAACGAACTTTCAAGGCTACTCCTTCGCAGTTATCGTCGGCGGGGGTGCGAGCGCGGTGACACCGCAGCTCCAGTTCCTGCAATACTACCGGCAGCCCGGCACGACGCTGCCGCCGACGCCGGAGCAGATCATCTTTACGCCGCAGCAGTTGCTGTTCATCCCCGACAGCAACGGCCTCAACACCGAGTTCACCGTACAGTTCCAGCGCTTGCTTGCCGGCGGCTACTCCGGTGCCAACCCGAGCGCACCGCCGAGTGCGAGCCCGAGCCCGAGCGCATCGCCGAGCGCGAGCCCGAGCGCATCGCCGAGTGCGAGCCCGAGCGCATCGCCGAGCGCATCGCCGAGTGCGAGCCCAAGCCCGGGTCCCCTCAGTTCAACCTGGCTCTTCAATTTCTTCACCACCGATCCGTCGCTGAATCCTCTCGACTCGTTGGGGTTGGGCGGCGCGCAAGATATTTCGTTTTCTTCGCCGCCCCTCGACACAACGGTCGCTTTCGATGTTACGGTCACCGTGCCGGCCGGCGCAACGCAGGCAAGCAATCCGCTCGCACAGATCTACGGCGGCGAACTCACCAACTCACCGTAGTCGGTTCGGCGCCTCTCGATGCAGATGCTTCATCGAGCAACTAAAGCGCGTTGAAACTCGTCGGTAGGATCGGCCCACTCTGTCCGATACCGAAACTTGCAGCTTGACTCGGGAATGCGAGTAGATCGATCGAGATATTGACCGAGCGAGACGGCTCTAGATATTGTACGCGCAGTTCGTAACAATTACCGATGATATGGCTGTAGTAGATACTTTTATCTTCGATCCTGGCATGATTTTTCCAATCGAGTACGCCGCTGAATTGCAAGCTCGAATCACGGCCAAACGGGGTTGAAAACTGTACCTGCGTCGGCGTGAATCCCTGTCCGCCCCCGGGGATGAAAGACCCACCGAGTTGCACGTAGGAGCGCGCCGAAGGTTGCGAGATGAGTTGATAACTCACCGGCTGTGCAGATGCGTTAAAGAACGATGAAAAACCGAGCTGCAACGTATAGGCATTGCCGTTGAAGATACGCAGGACATCTTGAGCGCCCTTGCTATTGATCGGTGAAAATTGGTCGAGAAATTGAAACGGAACGCTGCCGGGGCCATTGAAATTCGACTCGTTATAGGTAAGTGCATTAACGATATGTTTGCCGATGGGTGAAGTGAGGCTCAGGTTTTGTTGAATCTGCGCTTTGAGATCGCCCGTGCCGTACGCATACTGTTGCACGTTGACGGTTGCCTGAAAAGTACTCCCAAAGATATTGTAGAGCGCCGGGCCGGCGGCGAACGACATATCTGCGCGCTGTGTGGCGAATTGATTCGTCGGCTCCGAATACTCGCCGACTATAAATTGGGCAGAAAGGGGCACTAAAAAATGCGGGAAAAACCGACTCGGCCGAATTTGAATCTCCGGTAATTTGTAATCGCCGTAGGGTTGTTGCGTATACGAACGATCGAAAGTGATCGTCGAGTTATATGATGGTTCGTTGACCGTCGTGATGTTTTTAACTTCTCCGGTAACGTTGCTGGAACTTGAACCGGAAAATGAGGATTGCGTCGACGACTGCGTGTAGTTGAATATGTTGCTAATCCGCGAATTGATTTGTCGTGAGTCGGTGAATAAAATACTATTGGAAGATGATTGTGAACCAACGGCCGATCGAGAAAACGCGTAGGTTTGTTGCGCGCGCAATCCTTGATGAGCGACGCCGATCTGCATCGATGTACTCGGAGGGGCGTTTACCAGTGGTCCAAACGCGCTAAGATAACTGTAACCGAAGTTCGCTTTCAAAGTCTTCGAGAAATTTTCGTTTTCCTGTGCTTGCAAATTGTACGTCGAAGTCTGCGAACGGCGATCCCGAATTTCGTAGAAGGCGACCGTCCCATTGCGCCGACCGTTCCTTTTCGCAAAAGTCGCGTTGTACCCTAAACCTAAGCCGACTTTTGTGTAGTAGTTGAGCGTATAGTAGCCATAGTAATACTGGTTCTTTCCGAAACCGAGCTGCGTTTTTATCCATGCGCCTTCATATTGATCGTACCCGACCTGCGGGAAATAGCTCGGACGTTGCGTCTCGTTGACGACTTGACGCAACGGAATGACGATGCGCGGAAGGAAGAAAACGGCGGCGGCACCGAGCCAGAGAATCGCATCGGTAATGACGAGTTTACTTCCGGGATAATAGGTGATCGTCTTGCCGGTGATATGGTAACCTGCGCGCGGATTATCGCAGGTCGTCACGAAGGCTTTCGTCCCGTGTCCGATGCCTTTGGAATCGGTGTGAAGATCGGGGGCCCGGAAATACAAGAGACCGTGCTGGACGCCTTCAGAGCTCTCGCCGTTACCGCCGATCAGCCTTGCCGTCTGGTCGATCGTATCGAAGATGATTTTTTTCGCATTGAGAATCGAGTCGTGGGCATGGTTGATGATATAGGGCTTCCCGGTGACGGTGATCGTGCGGATACCGTCATAATGGGCATGCTCGCCGACGAGTTCGTCCTCACCGAAGAAAATATGGACGTTCCCGGTTGCGTCGCCGGGGTTTCCGAGGTTCGTATTGCCGCTCACTTTGTTGGCAAGAATCGCGATTTGATTCGGGGCGAGGGTCGGCGCGCCGGTGGGAACCGGTTCGGGTGTTGGTAGCGCGTGACCGGCGCGAGGAATCGGCGGTGGTGTCGCACCGCCGCGAAAAAGATAGACCGGAGCGCCGAGGGACGAGGGGTTGGGTGTCGGCGTTGGTACCGGAGGCGGCGTCGGGATGGTCGAGGGTAATTGATAGAGCCCCGGCGTCGGGCTCGCCGCCGGCGAAGCGCTCGGCGCGGGCGATATTGCGGCTTGGGCAAACAAGTTGCGTGGGGGAGCCTCGTGTTCGGCAACGATGTGCGCGCAGCTTTGAGCGTTGAGCAACCGCAGCGCACGCGTTTCGTCAATGCGCCCGATATCGGCGGCGCGCGCCGGCACGAGGCTTGCCGCATACGCGATGATCCATGCGACCGTCGTGACGGTGCGAAGCGAGCTTTTTCGCATCGCGTCTACCGATCTTCCAAAACGAAGAGTACGAGGCCGACCCCGCCCATGATGATGTTTGGAATCCACGCCGCCAGCGTCGGATTCATCGCGTCGTTGCGCCCGAACGCAGCAGCCGCCGACATCAACAAGAAGTAGATGAAGAACGAAAAGATTGCCATCGCAATTCCAAGCGTGCGCCCGCGTTTCCCATACCGAATCGCCAGCGGTACCGCCAGCACCATACCGATAACACAGGCAAACGGCCAGGCAAGTTTGTTCGCGAGGCTTATTTCCAGCGAACCGAGCGCGCTTCCGCCGATCCCTTGTGATTTGAGCGCGTTGATTTGCGTACTGAGGGCTTTGCTGTTCATCGTCCAGGAGTCGCTATTGATATTCGAAAGAAACTGCGCCGCCGTTTCACCTAACGGTAAACCGATCTCGATTCTCTTCACGTGCTGCTGGCTCGTCACATCTCCCTTGAGGTTGTAGCGAGTGTCGATGACGTTGTGGAGGATCAGGAGCGAGCCGTCAACCGTCGCGGTGGTTGCTTGCAGCGTTTCGTTCCACGGCCCGAAGTGCGCCGGTTTAAATATTTGCACGTCGAGCATGGTTTTGTTATCCGGAGCGACTTGTGTGACGTAGAAAACATTCCCGGTATCGGGATCTTTGCGGAAAAACTGCGGTTCAACCGGCAGCGAATTCGTGTGGTAGATGATTTGATAGAACGTCCGCGTTGAAAGATCCACGGCTTTGGGCGACACGTATTCGTTGGTGAGATAGGCAACGGCGAACATCGCGATCCCGAAGAGCATCGGCGTCATTGCTATGCGCGCAAGCGAAATTCCCGAAGTCCGCATCGCGACGACCTCGTTATCACCCATCAAGCGACCCATCGCCAGCAAGCCGGCGAAGAGCGTTGCGAATGGGAACGCCATCGGGACCGCTTGCGGAATGCGGAATACCACGAAGCGAAGAACCAAAAAGAACGGGGCGTGTTCGTTGATGATGTAGTCTGCGGCGAGGAAGAAGATGTTGAGCGCCCAGAAAATGAGATATGCAGAAAGTGCAAACGCAAATGGCCCCAAAATTTCGCGCAGCACGTAGCCATCGAGAATGGGGAGTCGCGGAAACGCCAGATGTCGAGGCAGCGGGCGTTGTGCGGTTAGCGAAGCCATCGCGCGCCCAGCCGAATACGAAAGCTAATTGTTGCGATACGCTGCGAGGACGCGCGCGACGTACTCTTGCGTTTCGGCGTAGGGCGGAATACCGTGATAGCGATCGACGGCGCCTGGGCCGGCGTTATACGCCGCAAGGGCGAGTTCGGTGTCGCCGCGATATCGCGCGAGCATCGCGTGCAAATAATGAGCGCCGCACGAAACATTCTGTTGCGGGTCGAACGCATCGGTGATGCCGCAATCTTCGGCGGTCGCAGGCATGAGTTGCATGAGCCCCTCGGCCCCCACCCGACTGAT
>JAJXXM010000433.1:7996-18282 GCA_021781095.1 bacterium | reverse complement strand
GGCGTGTTCGAATAACGAAGGCTCCGGGCAGTTACTCACTACCTTCACCGGCACGGGTACCGTGAGCGCAAGCAGCACGACCGTCGCGCAAGTGTTTAACAGCGGAAATCCGATCTCGTTACAGCCACCCTCCGCCCCGGTCGCCGGAACGATTCCGGCGGTGCAGTTCACGAACCTCGGCCCGGTCTGGCAGAACGTCCTGAACAACGCGACGATCGGCGGCGATCTCGCCGGCTCGGGGAAGATTCAGAGCGTCGTGCCGGTCGGCCCGAGCACGCCGACGAGCCCGGCACGCATTATCTATATCGCGGGCGGCGACGGGAACGGCTTCGAAGTCAACGTTTCTTCCGGGATCTATAAAACCGTCGACGGTGGCCAAACCTGGTATCCGATCGGGTACGACAACGGGCTCACCGATACGCGCGTGAACGACATCTATGTCGATCAGAGCAACCCGAACGTCGTCCTCGCTGCGACCTACTTCGGCGGCGTCTTCCGCTCGACCGATGGTGGTTCGTCGTGGACGCAAGTCGACCAAAATGCGCCGGCAACACATTTTGCACAACTCGGCAGCACCATTTACGTCGCAGATGCAGTCGGAGTCGAACAGTCGACCGATGACGGCGCGACGTGGACAGCCGCCGGCACCGGCTTTGCCTCGGCGGGGAATGCGTATGGAACCGGTGCCGACAGCATCGCCGCCGCGCCTCCCAGCACGCTCATCGCCGGTGATTACAACGGCTATACGTGGAGTTTTAATGGCACGACCTGGACGAAGGGCGGGCAACTCGCCGCTACCGCACTTGGATGCGGAACCGGTGGCAATAGTGCTCCCGCCGCGGTGCACACGATTGCCATCGACCAGTCGACGCCAAGCACCGTCTGGGCGACCGGCTTCTCTTGCACGATGGGCGGCCAAGCCGTCTCTCAGGAGCTCTATCTCTCCACCAACGGCGGCGCATCGTGGACCGACGCTGCAACGCAGGCGAGCAGCACCGGAGTTGGCGGAAACCCCGCCGGCTACTACGGCTCGCAGATGCTTGCGAACAGCATCAACGTCGCGCACACCGTCTACATGGGTGCAGAGTTTACCGAATGGAGAGCGACGCCGAACACCACGACGCCGCCGAGCGCGACCTACACGGCGGTTAACGGACAAACATCGACGACACAGGGGAATACCTACGGCGATATGCGCGGGCTCACCGTCGTCTCCAACGGTGCGGGAGGCGATGCGTGCTACATCGCGGCGGATCAGGGCCTCTATTATCAGGGGACCTGCGGACAGACGGCGGGTCTGCCGATCGTGCTGACCGGCGGACTCTCGACGAATTTTCTCTATGGTTTCGGCGTCGGCGGCACGGTCGGCAGCGAGACTATCATGACGACAATCCAAGATTTCGGCCCTGCTGCGGCTGCGGTTCCGGGCGGCGGACTCTCGGCATCGGATTGGACCGGCTCCTTCGGCGGCACCTCGTCGCTTGGTGAAGGCGGAGATGCCGAGGTCAGCCCCTTCAATGCGAAGGACTGCGTCGTCTCCCAGACGTCGAAACCCGCGCTGAATTTCTCGGTCGACGGCTGCCAATCGTTCAATCCCTCAAGCCCAAGCACGCTCGCCAGCGTCTCAAGCCTTTCGTTCTCACGAAAGACGGCAGGCTTGCTCTTCATCGCCGATGGGACCGGCGGACTCTATAAATCGACCGACGACGGGGCGGCGGCGACCGTCGTCACCGGAGCGAATGCACTGCTCGGAGCGAGCGGAAGCGGCATCAGCTTCATCCGCGTCGATCCGGAGAACGATAACAATCTTTTCGCCATCGTAACGAACGCATCGACCGGCGGCGGGACGATCGAATACTCGACCAACGGCGGGTCGACCTGGACGGCGTCGACGACGACCTTCACGACGGCGCCGGCGGCCCTTGCAATCAATCCGCAAAACTCGTCGGACATCGTTGCGGTCGGCGGATCGGGTGCGCTCACCATCTACACGTCGACGAACGGCGGGGTGAGCTTTACCTCATCATCTCCGCCAGGGCTCTCCGTCGCGCGGCAAGCAATGTCGGTGCTGGCACGTAGAGCGCAGACCTTCCCGCTCCGCTTTGCGCCTCCGCGCCCTCCGTGGCGTTTCGACGGCATCAACGCCCGTCTCTCACCGCCGGTCGCACCCGAGGAATGGGTCAAAGCGGCGATCCAGCCGCAGTACGCGACGGCGCTCGAGTTTAACCCCAACGCCCCGGCGGGCCAGGATCCGATCCTCGCCCTCTCAACCGGCTTCGGCCTCTTCGCTTCGCCCGATCTTGGAACGAGCTGGACCCGCCTCGACAACCCAGGCTCGGGTGCGATCTCGCGTCGCTTCACCAAGGTGGAGTGGCTCGGCGGATATCTCTACGCCTCAACCGACGGGCAGGGATTGCTCCGCTCGAGCGAACCGCTGCAATAAGACGCAACGACGGCACGTCGAGGAGGTTGCGCAGCAACCGTCGTGTCACATCGAGTAGGTTGCGCAGCAACCGTATCGAGATGCGTGTACCGCACGCGCCGCCTCGATACGCCGCTTTCAGCGGCTACTCGGCGTGACAGCATTTGTTTCCCTGCGTGGAACTCGCGCACGCGTGCAGCGCGCATGCGTGCAGCGCGCACGCGTGCAGCGCGGACGCGGCGGTCGTGACGAGCGCTTAAGCGAGCGGCGAGGACCCTGACATTGCTTGTCCGAGCCGCGAGCGTCTAGCGAGTTACGAGCGGCGTGGCCGTCGATGCACGCGCGGCGCGGCGTGCGGCGCCTCGATACGCCGCTTTCAGCGGCTACTCGGCGTGACAATGTTCCCCTACTCGGCGTGACAGGCGTAAGTGCGGCGTGCGGCGCCTCGATACGCCGCTTTCAGCGGCTACTCGGCGTGACAATGTTCCCCTACTCGGCGTGACAATGTTCCCCTACTCGGCGTGACGCCACGCGGCTACTCGGCGTGGCGCTCGTCGCCGAAGGCGCGTTCCATCTCGACGTGCAGGATCCCGGCATCGAGAAATTCCGGGCCGTGCGCGGTGAACCCGGCTCGCTCGTAAAATCCGCGCGCGTGCGTTTGTGCGTGCAGCACGACGCGCGGATAACCGCGTCGTTTCGCCTCATCGACGAGCGCGTCGAGAATCGCGCGTCCATAACCGAGGCCGCGAAATTCCGCGCGCACCGCCATCCGACCGATCTGCACGGCACCATCGGGGCGCGCGAAGAAACGTCCCGCTGCAGCGGGGCGTCCGCTCCGCTCGAGCAACGCGTGGCAGGCGGATGTATCGGTGCGGTCGTGCGCGTCGATCTCTTCCTCTTCGGGAACGCCCTGCTCGCGCACGAATACCTCGCGCCGCACCTCGAACGCCCGTTCCATTCGCTCGCCATCCTCGACGCCAAAGAGCTCGACCCTCATCGCGGCGAACTTCCGCTCTCATGGCCGAACTCTTCTCGCTCGCGGTCGACGCACGGGTCCTCGCAAGCGATACGCGCGGAATCGGGCGCTATGCCCGCGCGGTGCTGCGCCGCCTCGCCGAACGGGAGGACCTGGCGATCACGCTGCTGCTCCCCGAGCACCTTCCGTGGCTCCGCAAAGGTGCACTCGCCCGTGCGATCGGTTCGAAGCGCTTTCGCGTCGCCGCTCGCCCCCCACGGCAAACGCAGCTGCTCTGGCACCCCGCGAACGGCACGTTTTTCTCAGCGCCCGGCGTTCCGTCGGTCGCCACGATTCACGACGCGGTGCCCTTTCGTTTTCCGAATCCCGATCGCAGCGCGAGCGAGCGCGAACGCGAGCCGATCCTTCGGTCGGTCCGCGAGGCGACGCATTTTATTGCCGTGTCGCAGTTCGGTGCCTCGGAGCTCGCCGAGGTCTTCGCCCTTCCCCACGAACGCATCACCGTGATCCCGCATGGCGTCGAGCCGAGTTTCACTCCCGGGGCTCCCGACGCGCTGCCCGCATCGTTGCGTGCCGGCGAGTATCTGCTCTTCATCGGGGATCCCGGGACCGAGCGGCGGAAAAACTTCTCGCTGCTCGCCGCCGCTCACGCTCGCGCCTTTCCCGATGGCAAGCCACCGATCGCGGTCGCCGGCCCGCGCGCGGCCGAGTACGACGCGAGCCTCCACGTCGGTGAATTTCGCGACGATATCTCCGGGCGCGAGAACACCGGGTTGCGCTCGCTCTACCGCGGCGCTCGCGCGCTCTGCGTTCCCTCGCTCCACGAAACCTTCGGCATGCCCGGCATCGAGGCGATGGCCTGCGGAACGCCGGTCCTCGCGTCGCAGGCGAGTTGTCTCCCCGAGATCTATGGAGAAGCCGCGCTCTTTTCGGCACCCGACGATGCCGCCGCATGGAGCGCGAACCTCGCGCGCATCGTCAACGACGACGCCTTCCACGCCGAGCGGCGCGAACGCGGCCTGCAGCGTGCCGCCGCATACGATTGGGAGCGCAGCGCAGCGGCACACCTCGATCACTTCCAACGCATCGCCGCCGAGGCCCAAGTACGACGATGAGCGAGCGCATTTCGCGCGTCCATCTCGCGACCGGGCTCTTACGCCGCGGCGACCGCGTGCTGTTGGTTGCCTCGCAATATGCATTCCCACGCGAACCGCTCTGGGGGCTTCCCGGCGGGCATCAACGGGGGCGCGAATCGCTCGCGCGTTGCGCGGAACGCGAGTTTTTCGAAGAGACGGGGCTGCAGGCGCGTAGCGGCGAGCTCCTCTACGTGAGCGAGAGTTTCGACGGCAACACGCAGTATCTCAACACGACCTTCGCGATCGACGCGGAGGGCGAGCCGCAGGTTCCGAAACGCGACGATCGCGTCGTCGCCGTCGAGTTCGTTCCGATCTCCGAGATCGCGACGCGTATGGTCGTTGCGGTGGTGCGCGAACCGCTGCTCGCGACGCTCGCGCGTCCGGGCGAACGGCGTTACTTCTTCTTCCCCTCCGCCGACGTCAGCGTACGATTCGGGCGCTCCCGCCAGTCGCGCGCCTCCAAGACATAAGAAACGACGTCGACGGGCTGCCCGCCGACCGTCGCTCCGCGCGGCAACGTGATATCTCGCGTAAAGCCCAGGCGTTCGAGCACGGCAATCGAAGCGGAATTTTGCGGAACGCAATACGCGCACAGTCGCTGCAGGCGAACGACGTTCAACGCTTCGTCGATGAGCGCGCTCACCGCTTCGGTCGCGTAGCCGCGGCCGCGAAACTCGGCGAGGAGGGTATACCCGACTTCGGCGGCACCTGGGTCGCGCTCGGGAATCCGTAACGAGATCCATCCCGCATTTTCGCCGCTCTCGCGCAGCACGACGAGCCATTCGTAGCGCCCGTGTTGCCCGGAACCGAGGTGCAGCGGACGCCGCGAAACGCTCTCGACGAACGCGGTCAGCCGCAATCCCGGAAGATCTTGATAGGCGCGAAGATCGGCGGCCTGAAGGATCTGCCATAATTGGTCGGCGTTCAGCGCGCTTACCGGCTCCAGGCGCAACCGTTCGGTGAGCATCACGCGCATCGGCACGCCCTCTTGTCTGCGGCACGCACGCGCGTGAAGGGAGCGACGGAGGATTCACGATGATACCGATTGCCGCCGCCTATCACGCCGATGGCCGTTGCGAAGTAGCTTTCTCGGGACGCGTCCTCGACGCGCCGCATTTTTTCTTCGGCACCAACACGCAGTGCGAACACGAGGCGTTCGACGCGCGTACCGCCGCCGGGCCGGTCGAGATCGTCGACAACGTCGGCCTCGCCCCGCGCGTTCCGCTCCATCCCGGCGACCGTATCGAGGTTCGCGGCGAGATGGTCCACGATACCGGGCGCCCCGAACCGATCGTGCATTGGACGCATCGCGACCCGGCGGGAAAGCATATCGACGGCTTCATTCGCGTTCACGGGCAAACCTATGCGTGAGCGGCGCGTTTGCGCGCGATAGCGACGTCTTGTCGGAATTCCTCGGGCCCGAAGCCCTCGAAGGCCCGTACGATCTCTTCGTAGCGCGGGTCGAGGAGCGAGCTGCTCTGCACTTCGAGAATCCCGTTGGTCGACCGTGAAGCATCGATGTGCATGGAGTGATACTTCGCGGCCGTCGTCGCCCAAAAATGGGGATCGCTAAACACCATCGTGCGGCTTCCGCTCTTTCCGCCGACGCTCTGCTTGGCGACGAGCGTATAGATCGCATCGTCTTTCGAACGCGGCGCCTTATCGGTGAGCTTCCAAAGCCCTTTCTGTTCGAGCGCCTCGAAAAAGAACGAGACGTCGTAGGTGCTATGCGGCGGCTGCGTGACCTTGATCAGCAAGCCGTTATAGCTGCGCACCTCGTAGCGATACTTCGAAATTCCGTTGAGATCGGTAATAACATATTGCTCTTCGTAAATCGGCGGCTTCGGGTAGCGAATCGTCAAGGTCAGCTCGATGGAACTCGGAGCCTGAGCGACGCGAACGACGCCGTTCCATCGATTCAGCTCGTCGGCGGCGTAAAAATTCCACCCCCAGACGACCAATATCGCCGTCACGATCACCATGAAGATGGTGAAACTATGGCGTCGCATCGGCCCGCTCGTTCTCCGACCGCTGGTGCGCATCGAGGACGCGGTTCACGAGCGCGTCCGCGAGCTTATTGAGCTTGCGCGGAACGTGCCCGATATCTACCGAGCGAAACCCGCGTAGCAGTTCCAGCGCCCTGCGGTGCAGCGGCTGAAGCGCCGCATTTTTCACGCGATACTCGCCCGAGAGTTGTTTGACGACGAGTTCGGAATCGAGCCGCACGGTGAGCTCTTGCACGCCGAGACGTGCTGCCGCTTCGAGCCCGGCGAGCAGGCCATTCCATTCTGCAACGTTGTTGGTCGCATGCCCCAGGTAGCGAAAGGCTTCCTCGATCACCGCGCCGCCGTCGTCGACGAGCACTGCCGCCCCCGCCGCAGGGCCCGGATTATTCCGAGCGCCGCCGTCGGCGAAGAGCGTTACGTGTCGTGGGCCCTGCATCTCCATGACCCTTCGATTAGCCGTCGCGCAGGCTTTCTCCGGCTGCCAGGGCGCGCGCGACGCGTCGAGAAACGTCGTATGCCGTGGAAGGTAACGGCGCGAGCAAGACCCTCGTCCTGCATATCGGTACGCATAAGACCGGCACGACCGCGCTGCAAAGCATGCTGATACTCAACCAGCAGGTCCTCGCTCGGCAGGGGATCGTCGTTCCCAACACGGGGCGTTTTCACGAAACCGCGGATTACGATACCCCGGGGCATCACGAACTCGCCTGGACGGTCGCGGAGCCGCCGCCGCACGCGCTCGTCGCGCGCGTCATCGACGAATTGGAGGCGGCCGGGGCGCGCACCGCCGTCATCAGCAGCGAAGAATTTCATACGCTCCATCATCGCACCGAAAACCTCTCCTCGCTCCGTTCGGCGTTTGCCGCACGAGGATATCGCACCGTCGTGGTGCTCTATCTTCGCGCTCAAGCGCGCTACGCCGAATCGATCTTCCAACAAAACATCCGCGATCGCCGGAACCCCTCGTTCGCCGATTTCATCGACGATATTCTCGATCGCGGAAGGATCGACTTCGGTCGTTCGCGGCTCGAATTTGAATACAGCCGCATGCTCGACGCCTTAACGTTCTCATTCGGTGCCGAGAATATCGTCGTCCGCCCCTACCTGCCCGACCGCGGCCCCGAACATCTCCATCATGATTTTCTGCGCATCGTGGGCACGTTGCACGGCTCGTTGGCGATGGACTTCAAAATGACGATTGCAAACGAGAGCTACTCCTTGAAAGCCCTGCTCCGGACGCTCCATCGCAACCTCCACGAGGGAGCTGAGATCGACGACGACGGGCTCCTCGGGTTCGTTCGCACGATCTATCCGGAGTTCGATGCACCGATGCTCGAGCATCGCTTTCTTCTCTTGAAATACGCCGAAACGTTGGCCTTCTTACAACGCTTCGCTCCGGACAATGCGATCGTCGCCGGACGCTCCGGGGCCTTTATCCCCTTTCAGTCACCCGGCGATCTTCCGCCTCCGGAGCATCCCATCTGGGCCGAATCCGAGATTCACCGCACGCTCTTCGAGCGAGCGAACGCAGCCTGGGGATAGCTACGAGGCGGGAACCATACGGCCCCCGCCTCTCCCTCGAAACCGACGTCGATGACGTCAGCCCTCTTTGACCTCGATACGCTTGGGCATGAGCGGCTTGATCGGCGTCAACTCGACCTTGAGGATGCCCTTCTCGATGCTCGCCTTCACGGCATTCGCGTCGAGATCTTGCGGCAGCGTCACGGTGCGAGAGAACGACCCACTGCGAATCTCCCGCCGATGGTAGCGCGCGTCTTTGGTATCGCTCCGTTCGCTATGCACGCCCGAGAGCGAGACGGTATTCCCGCTGACCTCGACGTTGATGTCGCGAGGCTCGAATCCGGGCGCTGCGAGTTCCACGACGTATTTCCCATCCTTCTCGTACAAATCGAGCGGCGTGGCGCCGACGTAGTTGAAGCGTGGGAACGTGAAGTCCAGTAATGGTTCGAACACCTCGTCGATCGTCGCGATGTTTCCATTACGAATCTTCGTTAATGACATGATGGCTTTCCTTTCTTTTTTACCGAACTAAATCTGTGGTAAAGTCGATTAATGGTTTGATGACGCCGTCGGTTTTGTCACGCATCATCGCAAAGGCTCGGTCGAGCTGCGAAAACGGGAAGCGATGCGTCGTCATCAGCGTCGGGTCGACGAGCTGTGCGGAAAGGACGCGCAGGAGACGCTCGAGTCGAAGGCTTCCGCCTGGGCAGAGCGCGCTCGTAATCGTTTTTTCCGCCATTCCAACACCCCAACCGATGCGTGGAATGCCGATCGTATCCCCGTGCCCGTGATAGCCGACGTTGCAGATCGTTCCGCCCGGACGCGTCGCCGAGATCGCCGATGCGAACGTGCTTTCCGCGCCAAGCGCTTCCACTGCGGAGTCGACCCCGATCCCGTCGGTGAGTTCCAGAATTTTTGCAACGGCATCGCCTTGCGAGGGATCGACGATGTCGGTCGCACCATAGCTGCGCGCGAGCTCTTGGCGCGCACGAACCGGATCGACGCCGACGATCCGGCCCGCACCGCGCAGGCGCGCCCCGGCGACCGCCATCAATCCGACCGGGCCAAGCGCGAAGACGGCGACCGTTCCGCCGATCGGAATACGCGCGCCCTCCGCGCCGGCAAAACCGGTCGAAAGCATGTCGCTGCAATAGACGGCGGCTTCATCGGATATCTCGGGTGGTATGACCGCGAGATTGGCATCGGCCTCGTTGACCGTGAAATACTCGGCGAAGACGCCGTCCTTGGTGTTGGAGAATTTCCAACCGCCGAGCGCTCCCGTCGATTGCGACGCATGCCCCATCTGCGACGCGGGATCGCCCCAATCGGGAGTTATCGCTCCTACGACCACCCGGTCGCCGGGGCGAATGCGGCGCACCAGGCTGCCGACATCTTCGACCACGCCAACCGCTTCATGCCCGAGCGTCAAACCGTTCCGTTCGCCGATCGCGCCGGCGACGGTATGCGCGTCCGAGGTGCAGACGAGGGCCTTCGTCGTGCGAACGAGCGCTTCGTTGGGAGCGCACTCGGGGCGCGGCTTCTCCTGGAAACCGACGCTCCCGATGCCCTTCATCACAAATGCTTTCATGTGTTTTTCGCCTCTTTTTTTGCGAGTCGTCGTATCGTCGACACGACGCTATCGGGATTGAGCGAGATGGAATCGATGCCGAGGCCGACGAGATAGGCCGCCAAATCGGGATAATCGGAGGGCGCTTGCCCGCAGATGCCGACGTAGCGTCCGTTGCGCTTGGCACCGACGACCGTCTGCCGAAGCATCTCCATCACGCCGGGATCGCGTTCGTCGAACTCTGCGGCGAGGAGTTCGGAATCGCGATCGACGCCCAACACGAGCTGCGTCAGATCGTTCGAGCCGATGGAAAATCCATCGAAGCGGGTGGCGAAGGCGTCGATCTGAATGACGTTATTCGGAATTTCGCACATGACGTAGATCTGCAGCCCTCGCTCGCCACGCCGAAGGCCGTGCTCCGCCATGTGTTTGAGGACGAGGTCGGCTTCGTCGGTGCGGCGACAAAACGGGATCATGAGAATGACATTCTCAAAGCCCATCTCATCGCGCACGCGGCGCATCGCCGCGCACTCCAACGCAAAGCCATCGGCATAGATGGGGTGCGTGTAGCGCGATGCGCCGCGTAAACCGAGCATGGGATTCGCCTCGGCGGGTTCGAAAGCCGATCCACCGATGAGTTGTGCGTATTCGTTGCTTT
>JAJXXM010000433.1:0-7986 GCA_021781095.1 bacterium | reverse complement strand
ATCGCCGGCTTGGGGTAGACCGCCGCGGCTATCGTGGCGACGCCTTCGGCGAGTTTCGAGATAAAAAATTCGCTCGGCGTCTCGTATGAAGCCGTCCGCTGCCGAATTGCCTCTGCGGCGGCACTATCGGTAACCCGTTCGGGATGCGCGAGTGCCATCGGGTGAATTCCGATCTCATCGGCAACGATGAACTCGATCCGCGCGAGCCCGACCCCGTCGTTGGGAAGCATCGCTCGCGAGAACGCCTTATCGGGATCTGCGAGCGTCAACATGACGGCGGTGGGAGGCTTCTCAAGCGTTCCAATATCGATCCGCTCGACGTCGAAAGGCACTCGCCCAGCGTAGACCGCTCCCTCGGCGCCGCTCGCACAGGAGACCGTAACGGTCGCGCCCGACTGCAACGTCGAGGTCGCGTTCCCCGTCCCGACGATCGCCGGAATCCCGAGTTCGCGGGCGACGATTGCGGCGTGACAGGTACGCCCGCCCCGATCGGTCACGATTGCGGCAGCGTCTTTCATAACCGGCTCCCAGTCCGGCGTCGTCGTTTGCGACACCAAGACCTCGCCGGGCCGAAAGGCCGCGAGGTCCGCACGCGACGTCACGATGCGGACGGGCCCCACGGCGACGCCGCGGCCCACCGCACGCCCGCTCGCCACCGGTTTGCCGGCGTCGTGGATGTGGTACTCCTCGATGCGCTGCACGTCGCGCCGCGATGCGACGGTCTCGGGGCGAGCCTGCACGAGATAGATACGCCCGTCGATTCCGTCCTTCGCCCACTCGATATCCATCGGCGTCGGTTGCCCCGCCAATGCGCTGTAATGACCCTCGACGATCGCGCACTGCTCCGCGATCGTCAACACCTCGTCATCGGTCAGGCAATAGCGTCCGCGTGCGGCGCTTGGGGTCTCCAGGTCGATCGTCGTCCCACGAAGTTGGTCCCCGGGCGCATAGACGAGCATTCGCGCTTTGTCGCCGAGCCGATGGCGTAGCACGCGGCGGAAACCCTTCTCCAGCGTCGCTTTGAAGACGTAAAATTCATCGGGATCGACCGCCCCCGAAACAATATTTTCTCCGAGCCCGTAGGAGCCGGTGACGAACGTCACGCCGCGGAAGCCGCTCTCGGTATCGAGCGTGAAGGCAACCCCGCTGGCAGCCCGATCGGAACGCACCATTTTCATGACGCCCACCGAGAGCGCGATGCGAAAATGATCGAACCCGCCGTCGATACGATAGTGAATCGCTCGCTCCAAAAAAAGGCTCGCTATGGCCTGCCGATACGCCTCCAGAAGTAGCTCCTCGCCGGCGACGTTGACGAAGCTCTCGTGCTGCCCGGCAAAGCTCGCGTTCGGCAAGTCCTCCGCAGTCGCCGACGAGCGCACCGCGACGGTCATCGCGTCGCCGTACTGCGCGCGAAGGGAATGGTAGGCTCCCAGAATCTCTTCGCGGAGGTCGTCGGGAATAACGGCATGAGCGACGGCACGATGTGCTCGGTGCGTCCTCTTGGTGAAGTCTTCGGGATTTGCCCAATCGAGTCCATCGAGCGCTTCGTGGAGGAGGGGTAGGAGCGCATTGCGCTCGATGACGTACCGGTACGCATCCGCGGTCACAGCAAAACCGTTAGGAACGAGAATTCCCTTCCCGGTAAGGTGCGCGTACATCTCGCCGAGCGAGGCGTTCTTTCCACCAACGATTGCAACGTCTGCGTTAGCGATGGTGGAGAACGGGCGAATAAAGCGCGACGCGACGAGACGATCCTCGCCCAGACTCGGTTCCGAGATGCTCTGCATGATGGTTCCACTCTATCGCCGGGCGGCGCACCTTTGGAGAACGAGCATTCACGCGGTATTCCTCGCGCTCCCAGGTTCGGGCGTCATGCTACCGCTATCATGAATGGACTCGGCTACATCGACCGCGCCGATGCCGGGCGTCGCCTCGCGCCCCTCCTCGCCGCCTATGCCCATCGCCCCGACGCCATCGTCCTCGCACTACCGCGCGGCGGCGTCCCAACGGCCTACGAAATTGCAACGCGTCTCCATTTGCCCCTCGACATCCTCGCGGTCCGAAAGCTCGGCCTCCCGGGATACGAAGAACTCGCAATGGGAGCGATCGCCCCCGACGGTCGCGTCGTTTTGGACGATGCGTTAATCTCTGCCGCGCACGTAACGCAGCCGCAGATCGCGGCGGCAATCGCGCGAGAGAGCCTCGAACTTCAGCGCCGCATTCGCATGTATCGTGACGGACGCGCCGATCGATCGATCAAGGGCAAGGTCGTCATATTGGTCGACGACGGCCTGGCTACGGGGGCCACGATGGGCGTTGCGATACGAGCGGTGCGCTCGCACGCTCCCGGCGGGATCGTCGTTGCGGTTCCCGTCGGCTCGCGCGAGGCATGCGAGGAAATCGAAGGGCTCGCGGATGTGGTCGTTTGTATGCTCAAACCCGAACCGTTCGATTCGGTCGGAAGCTATTATGTCGATTTTTCACAAGTGAGCGATGACGAAGTGCGAGGCCTATTAGCCCGCGCCGCATCGATGGAGACGAAACAATGGGCCACGGTGTAATTACTCGATTTCACGATACGCTGGTCCCGCTGAGCGGAACGGCGAGCGATTCGGATCGACTCCTCGCCGAAATCGCGAGCGCACGAATCGTCTCGATCGGCGACGGGACACACGGCACGCACGAATTTTATCGCGAACGTTCCGAGCTGACGAAGCAGCTCATCGCTCGACACGGCGTCACCGCCGTCTGCATCGAAGGCGACTGGCCCGACGCGTACCGGGTCAATCGATTCGTACGGGGAGCGAACGAGGATAGCGAGGCAGTCGATGCCCTGGCGGGCTTCTCTCGGTTTCCGACGTGGATGTGGCGCAACGCCGAAGTACTCGATTTCATTGCCTGGCTACGAGAATACAACGAGAGCGCCCGTCGTTTCGGAAGAGACGTCGTCGGCTTCTACGGACTCGACTTGTATAGCATGTACGCATCGATCGATGCGGTTCTCGCGTACCTCGGGCGCGTCGATCCCGCGGCCGAGAGCCGCGCGCGAGAACGTTACGGATGTTTAGAGCCGTTCGTCGAGCACCCGGAGAGTTACGGGTCGCTCGTCGCGCACGGCCTGCATCCATCTTGCCGAAGCGATGTCATGGCCGAACTTCTCGACATTCAGCGAAATGCAGCGCGCTACGTGCGGCAAGATGGAATGATTGCCGAGGACGAATACTTCTATGCCGAGCAAAACGCGCGCATCGTCACCGGCGCCGAGCGCTATTATCGCGCCATGCTTGACGACACCGTCTCCACTTGGAATGTACGAGATATTCACATGGTCGATACGCTCGATCGTTTAATGGCCCATCTCGCGCGACATGGGCGAAAACATAAAGCCGTGATTTGGGCTCATAACTCCCATATCGGCGACGCTCGAGCAACTTCGATGGTTCTCCGACGCGAGACAAACGTCGGCGCGTTACTCCGCGACCGGTACGGGCGGGAAGCGGCGTCGATCGGCATGTTGACCTACGGAGGGACGGTCACCGCCGCTGCGGACTGGCACGCACCGGCCGAACGGAGGATCGTACGTCCGGCGCGTACGGATAGCTACGAATATTTTTTCCACGAACAAGGCGTCCCGAGATTTTGGGTCCCGCTGCGATCGCATCGTCCGGCTATCGATGGGCTGCCCGAGTGGTCGCGAGAGCGGGCGATTGGGGTCGTTTATCGTCCCGAGACCGAGCTACAGAGCCATTATTTTACCGCAAATTTGATACGACAGTTCGATGCCGTTTTTCATTTTGACAGAACGAGAGCGGTCGAGCCGTTAGAGCGAAGCCCGCAATGGAGTACTGGAGAAGTACCCGAGACATTTCCAAGTGGAGAATAGAAGGTTTCGAGACGCATCGTTCTTCGCTCTTGGAAATCGCGGCGTTACGGTGGGAGCGTTATGAATATGCATTCCCTTCGGCGCCTCGCCGTCGTTTCGGTTCTCGTGCTCGGCGCGATGGCCGTTACCTCTCCTCGCACCAGCACCGAGCTCGCCCAGGCGGCCCCCGCTGCTACTGCAATGCCGATGCCCGGAATGGGCGGCGGCCCGGCTATGAACGGCACCGGTTCCTGCCCCCGGAACGGCGGAGTGATGGATACGGCGAAAACGCCGGCGGAGCGTGCGATGGCCGAGGCAATGATGGGCGCGATGAACCATTCCGCGACGATGGGTTCCGGCCCCATGGCGTGGTCGGGAAACCCTGACCTCGACTACGTTACGATGGCGCTCCATCACGCCCGCACCGCACGGGCCCTCGCCAGGGTCGAACTCCGATTCGGCAAGGATCGCGACGCGATCGAACTCGCGCAAGCGACGATCGACGCGCAGAACGCCGAGATCGCGAAGCTGAAAGCGATGCTCGATTCGATGCATCGCTAATTCGCGTGCATTGACGCGCGAACGGAGAGCCCACCGATACGATTGCTCGGTGGGCTTTCCTCATGCCCGGTCGGCAGCCGCGCGTCCGATGCGCATCGCGGCGATCAGCGCTTGGAAGGCGAGGATGTATCGCGGCGCCTGAAAGCGCAGCGAGCGCCCTCCGGGGCGCGTGAATCCGGGGATCAACGCCATATAATCCGCGCATTCGACGCTCGCCGCTTCGATCTCCAATGTCACCGGACCATCGAAACGAAACGGACGCGCCTCGGCGCGGTGCAACACCGCTTCGCGCGCGGTTTCGGCGATCAGCGCGAGCGCCGCTCCGGGGGTCAAAGAATCCGCCGAATAATAATCGGTCGACCGCTTCACCTGCGCGCACCGCACCCACGGAAGGTGCTTCCGCGTCGACGCACAGAGCGCCTCATCTCCCGATACCAAAAGGACGGGCACGCCGAATTCTCCGAGGTACGCCGCGTTGAGGAGCGTTTCATCGCATTCCGTCCCGTCGATGCGAACGCTGTAGAGGACGTTGGGGGAATAGGTGTGCGCGAGTACCGCGCGTTCGACGCCGATCCCCGCATGGTACCCGGTAAAAAACGCTCCGTCGAAACCTTCGTCGCCGCCCTGCACCATCGAAAGCGCCTTCCGATATCCGGAGAGCACGCGAATATCCTCGGGTAGCTCGTCAAATAAAAGATTGTGCATGCGCGAATGCGCGTCGTTCACCAACACCTCGCATGGCTCGGCGGCGCGCGCTCCGTCGATCGCGGCGCGAACCTCGCGCGACATCAGTCGGCGGTAGATCGGATATTCGGTCGTGTTGTTCGGGTCGCATTGCTCCCACGAACAGACGCCCGCGGTGCCCTCCATGTCGCAGGATATATAGAGTTTCATCCTCGGTGCGTTCGCGCAGGCGCGCCGGGACGGCCTGCACAGGCGATGCGGCAAGCGCGCGGAAATCCCCCGCCCATGACGAGATCGAAGCTGCGGAGTTCTGCGAGAGCCTTCTCTTGGGGTGCGCTCGTCATTCTTACCAGCGCGTGTTTGCTACCACTCCGGGCCTCGGCCGTTCCCGTCTTCGCCAACGGCCAGGGCGGCGCGAATTGCGCGCTCTGCCACACGGTGGTGCCGCAGCTCAATCGGTACGGTCGCTACCTCCTCATGACGAACTTTTCGCGTGGCCTCAATCGGCATTTACAGATGATGCAAAATCGCTCGTTGCCGATCGCCCTCGAAGCGACCGCGTACGCGTCGCACCCGGCACCGACAGGGCTCCCAGCGCTCTCGAGTTCGCTCGTGCAGTGGCTCTCGGCGGGCTTCCTCGGGAAAGAGGTCTCCTACTTCGCCAGCGTTCCGATGGTGAGCGGCGGCTTCCCCGCTACCTCGGTCGATCAACTCTGGGTCGCCGATAACGCATTCGCTCGCGGAAACGGAAGCCTGCAGGTCGGACGTTTCGCGACGCCGATCTTCGCTCCGTGGATCTCGCAATCGCTCTCGCTCAGCGGCTACGGGATTGCGAGCATGCAGGTCGGCTCGAACGCGGCGACGCTCGCCGATAACCGCTGGGGAGCCTCCTATACGCAAGTGGGCGCGAACGGCGTGATCGGCAACGTCGCCTATCTCGCCGGAAACGCCCCGCTCGAAAACGCACTGTCGACGGCCGCCGAGGGCACGGCGTGGAGCGCGTCGCTGCAATTTCTATCGCCTGAAAAACATTGGTCGGGCGGGCTCGCAACGCTCTTCGGTTCGAATCCCCAATCCGATGGCACGATCGATCGGTACTCGCGTGAAGCGGCGCTCGCGTCGTACGATATCGGTCGCTTCGATCTTCTCGCAATCGGGACGATCGGGCACGATACGCGGCCGTTGCCGCTGTCGAACGCGAGCAGCACCAGCAAAGCCTATTCGCTCGAAACGGTCTATGCCGCGCGCGCGTGGCTCCATCTCGATACGCGCTACGAACGCATCAACGACGGCCTCGGCAACGTCACCGCAAACTATATATTCGACGTCGCGCTCGATCTGCGGCCGAATCTCGTGCTCACCGTCGAAGATCTCGCTCGCCCCGGTGCGACGCCGGTCACGCAGTATCAGCTGCTCTGGGCCGGCCCGTGGTACCGCAATCGCATGCCGCCCGGAACGATACAACCGGCGCCCTCGCTACAGGGGCTCTCCGCCGCGCGCGCGCGAGCGATCGAGAACGGACGATCGATCTTCTACACCGGGAAAGACCTCGCCGGTGTGCGCATTCACGGCCCCGATCCGTTGCGCGTCTATCAGAGTTGCGCGGTCTGCCACCAACCCACGGGCGCCGGCGGCGTTCGCCTTCCCGACGGCGCGATCAGCGCACAACTCGGCCCGCACGCCCACATGCGCGACAACATGGGCGTCGCGAGCGACGCGAACGCCATGGCCGGCATGCCGGGAATGGCGGGAATGCCCGGCATGAGCGCGCCGGCAAAACGCTGGAGCATCGCCGATTTCGAACGCGCGATCTCGCAGGGCGTCGATAACATGGGCATGACGTTGAGTCCGGTGATGCCGCGCTGGCAGATGTCCAAGCGCGACCTCCACGATATCTCGCTCTACGTTCTCACGCAGCTACACCCTCACGGTTGAGGAGTCGCCGGCGGAACGAACCCGGGGCCAACGGTCGGCGGCTGCCACCTATTCCCGCGCCCGGGAACGAGAACGAAGCGTTCCTTATGGCGGATCGTCGCGAAGCGTAAATCCCCGGCGAACTGCGCGACGAGCCGCTCGAAATCGCCGATCGTTTCCACCGCTACACCGTCGACCGCCGTCACCACGTCGAAGGGACGAAAACCCTGCGCGGCGGCCCATCCGCCACCTCCGACATCGATAATCACGATCCCGCGCACCGCGCGCATCGTCGGCCCCGCGTGCACGAGATAGAGAAAGCGCGGGGTGATTTGCATCGCCGTCATAGCGTACGTCGGCAAAGCCACGATATGGGCGCTCATATAGCGCGCGAGCTCGACCGGCGGCGTCGCCGCGGCGCTCGGTGCGGGAGCGGGCGTACTCGCCGCGCGGCCGAACGGCGGGGCCGTAAGAACGACGCGATAGGTGCGCCCCGGCCGTTGTAAGGTGACGCGGCCGACGGCGACTTTCGCACTCCCGGAGTCGACGACGAGCCAGTAGGTAAAGCCCGCAGGCGCGCAAAGAACGGTGTGGACGCTGCGCTCCGAGCCCGATGCGGTGCGATAGAACGGCCCGCCGCTATGGCTCTTCAGAAAACCCGCGAGATTATCGCTCGCGGGAAGCAATTCGGCGATATTGACCCAGGCGCCGTATCCACCGTAGGAGGCGGGAAAACGCACCGTCGCGTTCAGTACGGACCACCCCCCAGGGAGCGGGGCGCACCCGCCGTGATTACCGCCATGCTGTAACGCGTTCATCATCACGCGACGCGCCGCGGCGGCGGCATCGGCGTTGAGCCCGGCTGCGGTCGCCGGGCCGAGTTGCTGCGCCGCAGCGGGGCTCACCACGAGCAAAGAGAGTGCCGCAACGAGTGCGGGCGAAGCAAGAGTACGCATAGATCGGAA
>JAJXXM010000124.1 GCA_021781095.1 bacterium | reverse complement strand
AGCGTTGGCGCGAGTATGGGCTCGATCGCATCGAAAAGCAGCTCCGCCCCGATTCGTGGAGTGGGCAGGGGCTCGACGCGCTCGCGCGGTTGCTGCGCTCCGAACGCGGACCGGAGGCTCCCTGATGCGAGCGGCTTCGCTCTTCCTGCGTGAGATACGCATCGAACATACGCTCTTCGCGCTCCCCTTCGCCTACGTTGGAGCGGTCTTCGCCGCGCGTGGAATACCGAGCCTCGCCGCGGTCCTCTGGATAACCATCGCGGTGCTCGGCGCGCGAACGGCGGCGATGGCGGCGAACCGCTATTTCGACCGCGATATCGACGCGCGCACGCCCCGGACCGCGCGCCGCGCGCTCGCGACCGGCGAACTCGATCCTCGCGTCATGATCGTCGCGATCGTCGTCGGCTTGATTCTTTTGCTCGTCGCCGCGTGGCAGCTCAATCCGCTCTGCGTCAAACTTCTGCCGGTCGCCGCCGCGGGGCTCTTGCTCTATCCGCTCTGTAAGCGTTTTACGTGGATGGTCCATATCGTTCTCGGTGCCGTCGATGGGCTCGCGCCGCTCGGCGCGTATATCGGCATCGCGGGGCGCGTCGACGGAACGGGCATCGCCCTCTTTCTCGCGGTCACGCTCTGGGTCGCGGGCTTCGATATCCTCTACGCATTGATGGATCTTCCAACCGATCGCGCGAACGGTGTGAACTCCATGCCGGTCCGCTTCGGCGAGAAGAGCGCCCGCCCGACGGCGATAGCGATGCACGTCGGCATGTTCGCGCTGCTCGCAATCGCGGGGCGCATCGGTGGGCTCTCCGGCACGTGGTATCTCGCCGGCCTCCTCACCACACTTGCATTGATCGCCTACGAATTGCGCCTCTTGCGTACGAGCGATACCGTTTTCGTGCTGAACGAGCGCGTCTTTACCGCGAATATGATTTTCTCGGTGCTCTTTCTCGCGACGGTCGCGTTCGGCTTCGGGCTGCGCGCGTAACCGATGCGCCGCCGACGATTTCTCGCAAGCGCCGCCGGTGCGGTCGCACTCGCCGGAGCCCGTGCGGGCGCGCAGCTGCAACCCGGAGGCTTCGCCCGACAGTACTCGATCGGCGTCAGCGTTCCGCTCACCGGCGATCTCGCCGCGGTCGGCAACCAGATAGCCGCCGGCGTTCAAGCCGCGTGCGATGAAGCGAACCGCTTCGGGCCGCCGACGCAGTTCTTCGCCGTCCGTCGTTTCGATGACGGAAACGAAGGTGCGCTCGCCGTCGGCAACGCGCAACTCGCGGCGAGCGATCCCAGCGTGATCGGCGTCGTCGGCGATCTCAGCCTCGACGTCACGCTCCAAGCCGCGCCGCAATACGCGAACCTTTCCCTTCCGCTCATCGTACCGACGATCACCGCCGACGCATTGACGAAGCGCGGATATCGCAATATTTTCCGCTTGCCGGCGCGCGATGAAGTGCAGGGTGCACTTATGGCGCAAATGCTGCTGCGCGTACACGCGCCGCCGCGCACGTTGGTCATCGCACCGAGCAAAGGCTACGGAAGCGCGGTCGCGCGCGGATTCATCGACCAAGCCGGCGCCGACCATCACCCAACGGCGAGCGCAACGTTGGAGAACGGCCACCTCACGCTCGATCCGCGCACCGCGAACGCACTCGGCGACGGCCCGCAACTCACCGTGCTCTGCGGAACCGCCGCCGAGCTCGGGCCGGTCGCAACGGCGATGCGCGCGCGGAACTACATCGGAGCATTCGCCTGCGCGGAGGGCTTCTACAGCACGCAGACGCTGAAGAACGATGCGAAGGCACTCGGAGCGGCACTCGTTTTTACGACGATGCCTCCGATCGATCGCGCGCCCTCGGTCGCGCAGCAACTCGGCGATCTTCGGCGCAGCGTTCCCGAGGTCACGGCGTTCGTCGCGTTCGCCTATGCCGCAGCGCAAATTTTCATTCAAGGCGTGCAACGCACGCCGACGTTCTCGCGCCCGGCGCTGCTCTCGCTCCTGACCTATAACGGCTCGTTCCAGACCCTCGTCGGCCCGTTCACCTTTAGCTATACGGGCGACCCCACGTTGCCGAACCTCTATGCCTACCGCATCGAGAAGGGCGCGTTCCGCTACGACCGCGCCGCCTTCCTCGACGGCTTCATCCTGTAGCGCCCTCCCCCACCCCCTGGGAGCACGCGCCCCGAAAACCAGGGGTTTTCCCGGATGGGGTGCCCGGCCCGGCTCTGGCATGATCGTGGCATGGAAACGCCGCGCTACGCCTGGATCACCGACAACTACCTCAACGTGCTTGCCCTCAACGAGGCGCTCGCCGCTCAGCACCGCCCGAATCGCCCACCCGCGAAGGTCGCCGAACTCTGGGGGGAGAGCGAGACCTGCGATTTGATCTCGGGGGCGCACCGCTGCGCGCTCGAAGGGAAGCAGATTCGCCTGGAGGTCGAGGCACTCGGGCAGACCTTGCTTTTCGAACTCGAGCCGCTGCGCTCGCCCGCCGGCGATATCGTCGGGACGAGCGGCCGCGCCCGCATGGTCGAGCCGATCGCGGCGCCGATGACGATGCTCCCCGAGGATCCGCTCGTCGAAGAGATCGCGCAGTTAGGAAGCTGGCGTAACGAGTTCTCGGCGCGCTCGATGCAGCCGTCGCTCGGCCTGCTACGCCTGCTCGGGCTTCCCCCGACCGGCGACCTCGGCGATATCCGCGCCTTCGACCATCCCGACGACCGCGCGTTCGTCCGCGCGGCGATCGAGGCATCGGGCGATACCTACGAGGTGGAACATCGCATCGTTCGCCACGACGGCGAACAGCGCCACGTCCGCGAGCGCGCGACGACGATCCGCGACGCGCATGGTTTTTCCATCGCACGCGTTGGGACGATGCTCGATATCACTGCAATTAAAATGCGCGAATCGTGGCTGCGCGAGCTCGCCAACGTCGATACGCTCACCGGGTTGGGCAACCGCCGATTGCTCGAAGAGCGGCTCGGTGCGGCGATCATGCGCTCGGAGCGCTTCGCAAATTCATGCGCGATCCTTTTCATCGACATCGACGACTTCAAGGGCATCAACGATACCTATGGCCACGCCGTCGGCGATGCGTTTCTCGTAGAATTCGCACTTCGTCTCGCCCGGAACGTTCGTGCGTCCGACACGGTCACGCGGCTCGCCGGTGATGAATTCGTCATCGTGCTCGAGGATTTGGAAGACGATCGCGCCGCCGCCGAGGCTGCAGAGAAAATTGCTGCGGTCCTGCGCGAACCGCTCGCCGTGGGAGCCCTCAAGATCGACGTCCGCGCGAGCATCGGAATCGCGGCCTCGCCGCGCGACGGCGAGAGCGTCAGAGAGCTGCTCGAACGAGCCGATCTCGCAATGTACGAGGCCAAGCGCCGCAACGGTGCCGGCATCGGCATCGGAGGCCGCCGTCCGCTCGCGCAGAAAGTACCGGCATGGTCGCCACGATTGATCGAGGGAAAAATCTCCTCTTCGAAGGACCGGCCTCGGTTCGGCACCCAACCGAACGTATCGCATTCTTCCTAACGCTGCTCTGGGCGTTCCCGGTCGCCGCAGTCGTCGGCATTTTCATCCACTTTTCCGTCGGGCTCGCCCAGGTCGCGCTCTTCGTCGTCGGCGCGATGGTCTTCATCACATTCGCGCGCGGACGCTTGATCGGCTCGAGCGTGCTGATTCACGAAGCGCAGAACCCGGAGATCTTTGCGATCGTCAAGCGCCAGTGCGCCGCACTGGGGATTCCGCTGCCCTTAGTATTCGTACGACAAGATCCGTTGGTTCCGGCGGCGGCGATTGGTTTCGGCGAGCCGTATTCGCTCGTACTTTCGAGCGACTATCTCGAGGATCTGCGCGAGGACGAGCTCTCGTTCGTCATCGGGCGCCAGCTCGGCCACATCGCCGCGGGGCACGTACGCTATCAATCCTTGCTCAGCGTGAACGGCAACGAAAACGCACTCGTATCGCTGATCTTCGGGCCGTGGTTACGACGCTGCGAATTAACGTGCGATAAAGTCGGACTGATCTGCTGTGGCTCGCTCGACGCCGCGTCGCGAGCGATTGCAATTCTCGCACTTCGCGGCTTCGGGCGCCAAGTCGATCTGCGAAGTTTTGCGACGCAGCAAGCCTCGATCGGCGACGATACGGTTTTGAAATGGGGTGAATGGCTCGGCTCGGAGCCCTACGCCACGCGTCGAATCGCCGAGTTGACGGCGTATGCCGCGAGCGCGAATTACCTAAGCCACGAAGAGTGGTTTCTTCGCACCGAGGCGGTCGCTCCGATTCCGTTGCCGCTCCCGGGCAGCCGACGTCTCGACCGCGGCGATCTCGCCGGGCGCGGGCGGCGCGTGCTCGCCGCGGCGATCGACGTCGTGGTGTTACTGGCGGTGAGTTCCTATTTTGCGCCGCACGTATCGCCGAGTCCACAGAAGACTCCCCGCAGCGTCGTCGTGAACGGCCTTCCGAACGGCGCGAACGTCCAGCTCGGCCCGCTCACCGTGAAAATTCCCGCCGACAAAGGAGCGCCGGCAACCGCCCCGTCACCGAGCCCCACTCCGCCCCCAAGCGTGCTCTCCGCCTGGAACCGAGGCATGAACGAGGTTGCCACGCGCACCTTTTCGTTCGGCTTCGTCTCGTTTCTCTATTTCACGCTGCTCATCGCCGTCGTCGGGCAGAGCTTCGGCATGATGATCGCCGGGTTGCGCGTCTCCTCGCTCGATCTGCGCCGGCCGAGTTTTCTTCAGGCGCTCGGACGAGGAGCGCTCATCGGCGCGTTCCACTGGGCCATCGCCCTGCTCTCGCCCTTTACCACCTGTTGGTTCCACGATTGGCTCACGAAAACGCGCGTCGTCGCGGGAGAGCGACTCATCGCTCGGGCTGCGAACGCTTAGCGCGTCGCCGTGCAAGCGTTGTGCAGCCGCGTCAGGTAATTAAAGAGACCGACGGTCGCGGCGAGTTCTTCGAAGCCATCGTCACCGCAGAGTGCGACGAACGCCGCGCGGAGGTTCTCCGGAAGCGCGCGGGGTTCGCGCGTTAACGCGACGGCTATCGCGAGGGCCGCGCGCTCGATATCCGAAAAGTTCGCGCTCGTCGCATAATTCGAAAGATCGTGGAGGCTCGTTTCCTCGACGCCGAGACGCTTTGCCAAAGCGCCGTGCACGTCCATTCAATACTCGCACGCATTGAGCCACGCCACCATCACGCCGACGAGTTCTTTGGTGCGGCGTTCGATGCGGCCGCTCTCGAGTAACGCCGCGACGTGAGCGTCGAGCGTCGCGCGCGCGCGTTGGTGGCCGCCGAGCGGCGTCTCGCTCACGAAGAGACGCGCGGTGCGGAACGATAGATCGGAAAGCCGCGCAGAGTATCGAAGCGCGGATCCATCTCGAAGGCGAGGTGCGTCGCCGTGCCCGCATGCGCGAGTATCGCTAAGGCGCTGCCGCGCTTCCCGAGTGCCGCAAAGGCAAACGCGAGGTCGTCGCGGCCGACATCGCGCACGTCGGCGCGAGCGAGCGCGAGTTCGCGGCGTGCCAGCGCGCGTTTTCCTTCGCGCGCGTAGAGATCGGCGAGGAGGGCCGCGCCTTCGTTCCGGCAACTCGCGCAATGCTTCGAAAACGATTCGAAGGTGAGCGCGGCGAGATGGTTTTTCCCGAGCGCTTCCTGCGCGAGCCCGACCGTCGTCAGCGTATCGAACCGATGCGGATCGAGATCGAGCGCTTGGTGCGCGTACGCGATCGCTTGATGGAAGTGTCGATCGAAGTACGCGGCCTGAGCGAGCCACGCCGTGGTCGCAGTGGAGAGCGGATCGAGCCGTGCGGCAACGCGTAAATCGCGATAGCCGGCGGCGGCATCGCCGTCGTTCAAGCGAAGGATGCCGAGCCATTCACGCGCGGGTGCATCTTTGGGCGTGAGACGCACGGCCTTCTCCAACAAACGGTTCGCCGCCTGAAAATTGCGACGATCCAGCGCGATCGCTCCGAGCGCGGCATAGGCCTCGCCGGCGCGAGGATCGAGTGCGATCGCGATCTTCGCGTAGCGGCTCGCCGCCGCGTAATCGCGAGCGGGAACGCCGTACCCGTAGTCCCCCATCATCGCCTCGGCGGAGGCGAGCGCCTCGTAGCCGCGAGGGTCGTGGGGCGCGAGGGTGACGACGCGATGGAAATAGGAAAGGCTGCGCAACAAGCTCGTCTGGCTTCGCTCGTTCCAGTAGTACCGGCCGAGCGCGTAGAGCCGTTGTGCGGTCGGCGGCAGAACGCCGGTGTGGGCATCGCCTCGGAGCGCGACCACGCGAAGGCCGAGCCCCCCGAGCACGAGCGCCGCCACAAGGGCGACGGCCGAGGGTAGCCAGCGGCGACGGGCGGCGGGGAGCCCTGCGGCGGCGGGCGGCGGCGCTGCGGCTGCGGCGACCGGGAGCCGCGGAGCGATCGGGGCGACGAAACGGTAGCCCCGGCGGGGGAGCGTCTCGATAACGTCACCCTCCCAATGGGCGCGCATCGTCTTGCGAAGGACGTAGATATTCTGCGAGAGGCTCGCTTCCTCGATGAAGCCCTCGGGCCAGATCCGCTCCAGCAGCTCGCGCTTCGCGAGGATCTCGCCCGGACGTTCGGCGAGCGCGAGCAGCGTCTCTACTACCTTAGGGCCCAGGGCGAGCTGCGTGCCGTCCGCGCTGAGGACCAGCCGCTCCACGTCCAGCTCGAACGGGCCGAAAACGAGTCGTTCCACGAAAGTTACCTCACCTATAGTACGCTTGCTTCCACCTCAACGTTTCGCTACCCCCGCTTTTTTGGGGGCGCCCCGGGCGCGTCAGGCAGCACCGATCGCCGAGCCGGGTTCGCTCCCCCCGTTCTTTTGGGGAGTACCTGGGGAAGGCGTGGGCGGAGGGCGTGCCGCGGGTAGCGATCCCGGCGGTGCCGCGGGCCGCAGACGTACGTCGCGTTATACTGCACGAATTTTCCCGCATTTGCGTGCGATTGTCACACGTTATTCATCACTCATTCATCTGCAATAATTATTCTTTCGAGGTGAAACAAATATCGTAGAGCGCGCGTATGAGGGGATGTACGTTAGCGCTGCGATTCGTGCAGAACGAAACGAATTTGAAAGGGATATTTATGAAAGCGACTTCGGAATCTACCGCCACGGTAGTCGAAGCAAAAGAGCCGGTAATCTCGATGACGCGCGTTATTGCAACGACGCAGTTCGGAACGGGATTCAGCGGTTGGGGCCCGCGCGTCTCGGGTTTCTCGACCGTTTTAAAGCGACTCAACTAACGACGGAACGTCGATAAAGTTTCCTCGCCGGCGGCTTGCCGACGACGAGGGAAAATGGGTGCGAGCGACCTCCACCGCACGCACCCAACCCTCCTTCAGGAGAGTGCAGCAGGTCATAGGGGAACGATCGAATGGTCGTTCCCCTATGATTTTCCGGGGTCGAGAGAAACTTCGGGGACGAGCCGCGAGTAAGAAGGCTCGATTGGAGGGTTTTTTATGCTCGTCGTCACCACGCCCACACTCGCCGGTTATCGCGTTCGCGAGATGAAAGGCCAAGTTTTCGGCCTCGTCGTGCGCAGCCGAGGGCTCGGCGGAAATATTCTAGCCGGGCTGCGCTCGCTCGGCGGCGGTGAGATTACCGAATATACCGAGATGCTCGAAGAAGCGCGACGGCACGCGCTCGACCGCATGGTGCAGAACGCCCAACGGATGGGTGCGAATGCGGTCCTCGCGATGCGCTTCGATACCTCGGAGCTCGGACAGATGATGAGCGAAGTCGTCGCCTACGGTACGGCCTGCGTCGTCGAGCCGGAGGCGTAAGCGATGTTGAAACGTTTTCTCATTCTCGCCGCGTCGGTCTTCGTTTTATCGGGCGCGACGCTGTTTTTCGGTGGATACTTCCTGTGGCCGCTGGCGAGCCAGTGGTTCCTCATCGGCGCGATCGTGGTGGTCGCCGTGCTGTTCGAGCGTTCGCGCTATCGTCCGCTCGTCGACCGCAAAGCGGCGGGCTGGGAATCGACCGGGGAGCGCTTCGTCGATCCTACGAGCGGAAAACTCGTCGAAGTCCGCTTCAATCCTCAGAGCGGCGAACGCGAATACGTCGAGGTTCCCTCGCAGTAATCGACCGAAACGCCGCCGGCACGGCGTTCAGCGACGATAGTTCCAAAGCACTTTCGCAGCACGCGCGGCCTTGCGTAGGCGCTCGTCCGCAGTTGCAATCGGAAAGCCGGATTGCAGCGCGAGGGCAAGGTACGCAGCGTCATAGCCGGTAAGGCCATACTCGCGGGCGCTCGATACGATAACGTGCGGATTGGGAAGTTCCACCGTCAAGGAGAGCTCCATAATATCGGTGATCGCCGCCGACGCATCACTTGCGGAGATGCGCTTTCGCCGCTCGGCCTGCAACAAACCGTTGACGACTTCGGTTTGAAAGTTCCCCGGAACGAAACCGCCGCGTTCGCTGACGTACGTACGCGCCGCAACCGCTTCCTCGCCGATCTCATCGGCGAGGACCCAGCGCAGCGCCATGCTCGCGTCGACGACGATCATGACCGGCCCTCGTCGATGAGCGACCGGATATCGAGATCCTTGAGTTTCCCGTCCGCCGCCAGTCTCGACCGCAGCGCCTCCAAGCGTTGGGCGGCCCTCTTGCCGCGTTCGGCGATCGCGCTTTTCACCGGTCCGATCTCCGCAACCGGGCGGCCATTTTTCGTAATGATCGTCGTCTCGCCGTTGAGCGAATCGGCGATCAGTGCCGAGAATCGCGTCTTGCCCTCAAATACCCCAACGGTTTTCATATAACTAGTCTACCAGCTGGTTTATTTTTGGACAAGGACGCGAAGCGCGCCCATATTGAAAAAGCGCCTCACTCGAAGAGAGCGCGACTCCACGATGCCGCTTGGTGCCCAGGAAGGGACTCGAACCCCCACGGTGTTGCCACCACTGATACCTGAAACCAGCGCGTCTACCAATTCCGCCACCTGGGCACGGCTCGCCTTGATTCGCGCCTCGGCAGCGCCGCCCTCCGTGCGAGCCGGGTCGGCGGGCGCGCAGCCTTCGCGGCTCTTTCCGTGTCCCTAGGCGCAGAGCTCTATGATGCGAAAACTCGCGCCGATTCTCGGCATCACGTTTATCGATATTCTCGGATTCAGCATGCTGCTTCCGATGCTCCCCTATTTCGTCACCCACTTCGGGGCGGCACCCGTCGTCGCCGGCTTGCTCTTCACGACGTTCTCGCTCTGCCAACTCATCGCCGCGCCGCTCTGGGGCAATGCCTCCGATCGGATCGGGCGCAAGCACGTACTCATCGTGAGCCAAATCGGTGCGACGATCGGCTGGACGATGTTGGCGTTCGCGCCGAATCTCTCGATCGTCTTCGTCGCGCGCGTCATCGAAGGGCTCTCGGGCGGAAATATCAGCATCACGCAAGCCTACGTCGCAGATCTCGTCGCCCCCAACGAACGCGCGCGCGCATTCGGCTATATCGGCGCTACGTTCGCGGGAGCGATGATCTTCGGCCCCGTCGGCGGCGGCCTGTTATTCGCACGCTTCGGTTTTCCCGCGCCATTCCTCGCCGCTGCGGGCCTGCAATTCATCACGTTGATGGCGACGTATTTCATGCTTCCCGAATCGAGGCCGAAGCCCGACGATCGCGAAGCGCACGTCGGTTTTCGCGACGTCTTCGCCACGCTGCGCAACCCGCATCTCGCACGCATCCTGCGCCAAAAACTCGCGCTCTCGCTCGCACTCTATGGATACTACAGCGTCATCGCGCTCTATCTGCAGGGGCAACTCGGCTTCACGCTCTTTCAAACCGACATCGCATTTGCGGTCTACGCCGCCTTCACCGTTCTCGTAAATGCGGTGTTGATCGGTCGCGCGTCGGAGCGATTCGGAGACCGGCGCATGTCGAGCATCGGGCTCGCCCTCCTCGTCGCCGCCCTCGCGCTCTTGCCGTTCGTTCACAATCTCGTCATGCTCGCGCTCGCCTACGCGAGCCTCACCATCGGCGTCGGCTTCGCCAATACCGGCATTACCGCACTCATCAGCGCGCTCGCCTCGGAGCGCGAACAGGGGACGGTCTTAGGCGTCAGCTCCTCGCTCGATTCCGTCGCCGGCGTCATCGCACCGCCGATTTCGACCGGCATGCTGACGCGGTGGGGAAGCCCGTTTGCCGGAATCGAATCGCTCGTTTTTGCCGCGATCGCACTCGCACTGGGGCTGCGCGTCGGGCGACCGGCGATTAACGCGCCCGCAGAATCGTGATGAGGGCCGCGAGAGCGATGCAGGCGACGACGATGGCGACGAGACCGAGGACGCTCGCGATCCGCGCGCGACGTCGCAGTTCGCGTTTCTCATCTTCGTTCGATTCAGCCACAACGGCTCTGCGTTAGGCACGGCGACGCATCGTGCCTCCCATCGATAGTATCGCGATCCTCGCCGCCCTCGCTCTCGCCGTCGCCGCGTTCGCGGCATCGCGACGCAACGGAGGACATCCCTACGCCGAGGAGGTCTACGCGATGACCGCGCGCACGCATCGCCGTTACGCCGCGCTCGGCCTGCTCTTCGCGTTGTCGATCGGTGCGGCGCGCTACTTCCATCTGCCGACCGTCCCGCTCGTTGCGCTGCTGACGCTGGTTATCGTCTTCTACGGTACGTCATTTTTGCGAGGCTTCTCCGATGTCTGATACGTTTCGCTTCTCGCCGCGCCCGAATCGCGCCGCAGAGATTCCCTGGCACCCGTGGGGGCCCGAGGCGTTCGCCCTCGCTCGTTCCAGCGATCGCCCGATCTTGCTCTCGCTCTCCGCGGTGTGGTGCCACTGGTGCCACGTTATGGACGAGACGAGTTACTCCGATCCCGATGTCATTGCGGCGATCGCGCGCGACTTCGTGCCGATTCGCGTCGATAACGACGAGCGCCCCGATATCAACGCACGCTACAACATGGGCGGTTGGCCGACGACGGCGTTCCTCGCTCCCGACGGAACGATTCTCACCGGAGCGACCTATCTGCCGCCGCCCGCGATGCGTCAGGCGCTCGAGCGCATCGCTCACTATTATGCGGAGCATCGCGATCGCGTCGAAAGTGCGATGATGGAGCGCGGCGGCGAGGACGATGGAACGCCGCCGCCGGCGACGATCGACACCGAGGTTGCAAACTTCGTTTTCGAACGGGCGCGTTCGAGTTACGACGCACGCAACGGCGGCTTCGGCGACGCACCGAAATTCCCGCAGTGCGATCTGCTGGAGTTTCTGCTCGACGACGGCCTTGCGGGGCGGCACGAATCGCTCGCGATGCTCGCGCGTACCCTGCGTGCGATGGCGGGCGGCGGCACCTACGACCGCATTGAAGGCGGCTTCTTTCGCTATTCGACGACCGCGGATTGGTCGGTTCCTCACTTCGAGAAGATGGCCGAAGATCACGGCTCGCTGCTCCGCATTCTCGCGCGCCTCCTCGCGTACGAACAGGACGCCGCGCTTCATTCCGCGCTGCAACAGAGCGTTGCGTACGTTCGTGCGACGCTCTTCGACGAGACGCGCGGCATCTTTCTCGGTAGCCAGGATGCCGACGAATCGTATTTCGCCCTCGGCGCGGCGGAGCGCGCGCTGCGCGAACCGCCGTTCGTCGATCCCACCTCGTACACGGCATGGAGCGCGGCGCTCGCCGGTGCCTTCGCCCAGGTCTCGCTACTCGAGGAGGACGACCAACTCGCGGGCATCGCCGCGCGCGTGCTCGACACGCTCGAAGAACGGATGCTCGATACCGACGGCCTCATGCTCCGCGTCTGGCGCGCCGGAGAGGCGCCGCGCGTGCGCGGCATCCTCGCCGACCAGTGTGCGACGATCGCCGCGTCGCTCGACGCGTACGAAGCGCTGGGAGAGCCGCGCTTTTTCGAGCGCGCGGATCGGCTCGCTCGAGCGACGCTCGCCGCCTTCGCTCCCGACGGAGGAGCCGCTGCGGACCGCATCGCGGGACGCGAGGATCTCGGACGGCTCGCGTTGCGCGACCGTCCGCTCGCGGAGAATTCCTCGCTCGCGCGATCGTTGCTGCGAATCGCCGAGATCGCCGAACGCCCGGCCGACGCCGAGCGCGCGCGTTCTATCCTCGCCACCTTCGCCACGACCTATCGAAATGCCGGGCTCTTTGCCGCAAGCTATGCGCGCGCCGCCGCCCTCGCAACGCGCATGCGAGCGCGGCTCGCCATACGCGGCCCGCTCGCCGCGACGCGCGAGTGGCGCCGCGCGGCACTCCGCTTAGGTGCTCCGGAACTCGGCGTCTACGCCGATCTTTCGACCGACGTTGCCGCTCCCAATGCCGTGCTCTGCATCGGTACGCTCTGCGGCGAACCGATTCTCGAGGAACGCGCGCTCCCCGCGGCATACCGCGCCCTGCGCGAGAGCGCGGCGCGCGCCTCCGCGCCGCCTAATTTCCCGGGCGAATGAACGCGTTCCAGTACCAGCAGCCCCAGAGCCCGACGAGCACCGAGTAGAGCATCAACGGGTAACCCCAGCGCGGCACTCCGCGACGGAATGCGAGCAGCAAAAGGACCGCCGCGAAGGGTTCGAAATCGAGCGCGTGACGCATGCCGAATTGCGCGAACCCGTTGACGTAGTACACGAGATTCGGCAGCCACGTCGCGAGAAGCATCAGCCAAAGCACGATCGTATCGCGCAACGGCTTGCGCGCCCATGCGACGAGCACTAATGCCGGCGAGGTCCACGTCAGCGCGACGCCGGTCATCTCGGGGCGCAGGTAGGGAAAGCCGGAGAGCACGGTCGGCATTTGCAAGAAAAACGATTGCAATTGATAGGGAAGATAGCGCAACGCAAACGGCGATCCATACGGGCTTCCGGCGGGATCCTGATGGAACCACATCGAGTAGCCGATATCGTCCCACGTTCCCCAGCGGCCGAGATTATAGGCGATCCAGAGTGCGATAACCGGAACCGCGACGGCGAGAAATCCGAACAGGCGCGAGCGCCACGCCGGATGGAGGCGCGGCACCGCCTCGTCGGGCGCGAGCAACATCGCGAGAACGAGCGGCGCGATAACGACGAGGCTGAAGCGTGACTCGACTGCAGCGGCGAGATAGAGTGCGGCCAGCCATCCGCGCTTCGCGGTGCGAAGTTCGAGCCAGAGCAGCAGCGCGAACGCGAAGGCACTCACGTTGGCGATGAACCATACATCACCGAGCATCGACGCCCACAACAGGTCGGTACCCGCAAACGTAAAGAGCGCGACCCACGCATTCGCTCGCGCGTCGAGGCCGTAGCATTCGCCGATCCGCCAGAGCGCACCGATCGCGAGCCCGCAGAGCGCGCAGGCGAGCAACGTTTGGTTGGCCGCGGTTCCGAAGATCGCGACGAAGGGCAGAAGCAAGATCGCCGGAAGCGGCGCCTCGATTACATAATGCGCCCCGTGATAGGCGAGTGCGTCGATATAGGCACCGGGCCAATCGATCGCGAGCCGCCCGTGCAAAAATGCGTCGGCGAGCAAGACGTAGTTGTTGTACGGCGTCGATCGCCCGTGCGAAACGATCCACGCAACGAAAAACGCTGCGAATCCCGCGAGGAGGCTCGGCGGAACCGCGAAGCGCTTAGATGGGAGGGAGCGTTGCACTCGGTAGCGGCTGCGGCACGCGGAAGGTCGTTTCGGGGAGCGAGCGCGGGAAGCGGCAATTGCTCCACACGATCCGTTCGTTCGCCGGCTTTCCGCGCACGTTCGCGGTCACGTACGCTTCGTAGGGAACCCAATAGCGCCCGACGCCGTGATAGAGCACGGCGCCGTGCCCGCGAACGCCGTCCGCCGACGAGGTGAAAGCGATCGCGCTCGGGAGAAAACGCCCGCTCGTAATGGTGAAACCGGTGATCGAAAAGCGCGCGCTCGGTGCGAGCGCGGTCGCCTGATAGCGATATTCAAAATTCGCGCCGACTTTTCGCGCCGAGAGAAAGAGCACTTCGTAATCGTGCAACGTCGGCGCGAGGCGATCGATCGTATAGCGATCGGCGCGACGCGCGATGACGATCGATTTCGCGCGGACGGGAATGCCCTGCGAGGAGAGCAGGCTGTCGCGCACGAGATCGCCTTGGCGATAGAGGAGATGCTGTTGTTCGATCTGCACCGGGCCGGCTTGCGAGATCGAATAATTGCAGATCGACGCAGTCGGTAGCGCGAGCGAACCCATCGCGCGCACGTACTCGTCCAGCACCACCTGCGAATCCTGGCGCTTCGGCGCTGCCGCGAGCGCGAGCAGCAGAACGCCGGCGCAGGCGAGCGCGATGCTCGCGCGGCGACCGATCACGTCGCTGCGAGCACGGCGGCTCGCATCGCGGCGAGCGCCGTCGGCGCACCCGCAACGTTTTTGCCGCCGCCCTGTGCGTGGGCGGCCTGCCCGCCGCCCTTCCCGCCGAGCGCGGGCGCCGCGAGCTTGACGAGGTTTCCGCTATGAATGCCGGCGGCGACCGCCTCTTCGTCGGCGCTCACCAAAATGCTCGCGCTCTCACCATCGGTGCCGATCAAGGCGATGGTGCCATGCGGCATCCGCGAGCGAATCGCCGCGCTCAAATGACGCAACGCTTCGGCGTCGGCCTCCGGTACGATCGCGCCGACGAAACGTCGCGCGCCTTGGCCCTCAGCGGCTTCGCAATAGCGCGCCGCATCGGCACCGGCGAGCCGCGCCTTGATCTGCGCGAGCGAGCCCTGAAGATCGCGTACCTCCCGCTGCAAGCGCGTCACGCGCTCGCCGAGTTCCTCGGGATTGGTCGCCAACGCGCCGGCGATCGACCCGACGAGTTCCTGTTGCTTGGTCACGAATTGCTCGGCGGCGTCGGAGACGCAGCTCTCGATACGGCGCACGCCGCTACCGATCGAGGATTCGTTGAGCAACACGAAGAGACCGAGCTCTCCGGTGGAATGTGCGTGCGTTCCGCCGCAAAATTCGACCGACGGGCCGGCCTGCACGACGCGCACGCGCTCGCCGTATTTCTCCCCGAACATCCAGAGCGCGCCGGTCTGCTTCGCCTCGTCGAGCGGAAGTTCGCGAGTCTGCAATGGCGAGTCGTCGCGAATCATCCGATTGACGCGGTGGGCGACCTCGCGGCGCTGTTCGGGAGAGAGCGCGCCTGCGGCCCAACGAAAATCGAAGCGCATGCGATCGATGCCGACCCAGGAGCCCGCCTGGGCGACGTCGTCGCCGAGAACTTCGCGCAGCGCGCGTTGTAAGAGATGCGCCGAGGTATGATGGCGGCGAATCTCGCGACGCCACCAATCGTGCACCGCCGTCGTCACGCGCTCGCCGACGCGAAACGTGCCGCTACGCACGATACCGATATGGACGACCGCCTCGCCCAGATATTGCGTGTCTTCGACTTCGAAGGCGGCATCGGGGCCGAGCAACACGCCGCGATCGCCGATCTGCCCGCCGCGTTCGGCGTAGAACGAAGTGGAATCGAGAACGATTCGGCCGCGCGCTCCGCCACCGAGCTCTTGCGTCGGTTTTTGGTCGGCATCGAGCATGGCGACGATGCTTCCGGAGCCTTCGAGCCCGTCGTATCCGGTGAAGATCGTTTTGACGGCCGGTAATTCCGCGAGCGTGACGACCGCGCGCTTGGCGGCGGCGTCGTTGCGCGCGCGTTCGCGCTGCGCCTTCATCTCGCTCTCGAAAGCGGCGGTATCGATGGCGACGCCGCGCTCGGCGGCGATCTCTCGGCTGAGTTCGATTGGAAAGCCATGCGTGTCGTGCAGCGTGAATGCGTCTTCGCCCGAGATGAGGCGCGTGCAATTCTCGTTCGCTTCCTCGATCATACGGTCGAGAACGGCGAGCCCGCGCTCGAGCGTCCGATTGAATGCGCGCTCTTCGCGCTCGAGCGCGCCGACGATCCGTGCCGTGTTCTCGCGGAGTTCGGGGTAGCCGCTCGCGAGCGATTCGACGACGGCGGGAACGAGCGCCGCGAGAAACCCGTCGGGATAGCCCAAGAGTCGCCCTTGGCGGATCGCGCGACGGATCAAAAACCGCAACACGTACCCGCGGTCGCTATTCGAAGGATAGATACCGTCGTTGATGAGGAAGGTGACCGCGCGCGCGTGATCGGCGATGATGTTCTGTCGAACGCGCTGCTCGGCGGGCGGGAGCGATCCCGATTGCGGCTGCGGTTGTGCGGCGACGAGATCGAGAAAGAGATCGGTCTCGTACATCGAGGCCTTGCCGTTGACGACTGCGAGCATTCGCTCGAGCCCCGCACCGGTATCGATCGATTTGCGCGGCAACTCCGAGAGCGTGCCGTCGGCGGCGCGATTGAACTGCTGGAAGACGACGTTCCAAATTTCCACGAACCGATTGCCGAGGTTCGGCCCGGTATCCTCGGGGCCGCTCGCATACGCTTTACCGATATCGTAAAAAATCTCGGTCGACGGGCCGCACGGGCCGGTCGGCCCCATCGTCCAGAAATTATCGTCGTCGAAGCGCGAGATGCGCGCGGGGTCGAGACCGATCTCGCGCTCCCAGATGCGCGCCGCTTCGTCGTCCTCGGTGTGCACCGTCACGTAGAGTCGCGACGGATCGAGATGCATGACGCGCGTGACGAACTCCCACGCCCATGCGATCGCTTGCGCTTTGTAGTAATCGCCGAAACTAAAGTTCCCGAGCATTTCGAGAAAGGTGCCGTGCCGCCCGGTGCGCCCGACGTTCTCGATATCGCTCTTCGCGCCGGCGACGCGCAAGCACCGCTGCACGGTCACCACGCGCGGCGCGGGGGCCGGACGTTCGCCGAGAAATGCCGGAACGAATTGCTCCATTCCCGCAATCGTAAAGAGCGTCGTGGACATCTCGTCGGGGATCAAACTCGCCGAAGGAACGTGTTTGTGCTCTCGGGCAACAAAGAAATCGATCCACGCTTGGCGGAGTTCTTGGCTCGTCATCGGCATAAGCACCCCGTATGGTAGCAGAGAGCCGCCGCTCGCGCTACGACGGTGGTGCCAACAGCGTGCGCAGGCGAGCCAGCGCCCGTTGCTCGATCCGCGAGATCTGCATCTGCGAGGTGCCGAGCCGTTCGCCGACCTCGCGCTGGGTCTGCCCCTCGAAGAAGCGGAGGCGCAGCACGACCCGCTCGCGCCCCGGGAGCCGCTCGAGCGCTCCGGCGATCTCCGCCCGCTCGGGAACGAGTTCCAGGTCCCCATCGGGCACCCCGATGCTCGGGGCGAGCCGCCGGGCGCCCTCCTCACTCTCGAAACCGGCGTCGAGCGAGAGCGGCGAGAGCGCTCCTCCCGCCTCCATCGCCTCGAGAATCGCTTCGACCTCCACGCCCAGGTGCGCCGCGATCTCCGCCGGAGTCGGCGTCCGCCCCAGGTCGGCGGTGAGCCGGTCGGTCGCCCCGCCGATCGAGAGCGCGAGGTCTTTCAGACGGCGCGGCACGTGGACCGCCCACCGTTTGTCGCGAAAATAGCGTTTCAGCTCGCCGAGGATCGTCGGCGTTGCGAAGGTCGCGAATTGCGCGCCGAAATCGGGTTGGTAGCGATCGATCGCGTTGATGAGCCCGAGCGTCGCGATCTGCAAGAGATCGTCGTAGGGCTCGCCGCGATCGGTAAAGCGTTTCGCGAGGTAGCGAACGAGCCCGAGGTGCCGTTCGACGAGCTGCGTCCGCACCGCGGAGCGTTCGCGCGCGATCTCTTCATCGTCGCCGGCTCGTTTTAACGCCAGGAAACGCTCGAGGAGCGCCTCCGCCGATTCTTCATCGCTCATCGATCGCTCGATGCGAATTTATCGGCTGCTATCGCCAAACCGCTTAAACATCGTCAGGACGGTGCCGCTATCGCGTTCGACGCGGTACTCCACCTCGTCCATCAACGCGCGGATGAGATAGACGCCCAAACCGCCGACTCGCGGCTCGCCGAGATCGCGCGAACGGATGCGTTCGGCCTCGGTTCCGATTCCGAAATCCCGCACGGTGATCTGCAGGCCGTCGTGGTAAATGCGACACGTAATGACGATTTCGTCGCTCTCGCGCGCGTGTTGGATGGCGTTGGTGCACGCTTCGGCGACGGCGAGTTTTAGGTCGGCGATCTCGTCGACGTTGAAATGCATGCGGGCGGCGACGGTCGCCACCGCGAGGCGAGCGAGTGCGACCCATTCCGCGCGAGAGGGAATCCGAACCTCGATCTCGGGAATCTCGGCACCAACTGCGCGCGCTTGCATCATTTCAATGCGTTGACGGCGTCGTCGACGCTCTCGTAGATATCGAACACTTTAATCAATCCGGTGATGTCGAATATTTTTCGCGTTTGCGGATTGGTCGAAACGAGCGTTACCGCCCCGCCATGCTCGCGAACGCGCTTGAGGCCGCCGATGAGAACG
>JAJXXM010000142.1 GCA_021781095.1 bacterium | reverse complement strand
TGGCTGCGCTTGAAGAAGCGGGTATCGCTTCTGTTTCCAAGTTACCTTTCTCGATCAAAATTCTTCTTGAGAACGTTCTACGCAAAGTGGACGGGTATGTGATTACGGACGAACACGTAAAGCAACTGGCAAACTGGTCGCCAACGCCGGATCAGACGAAAGAGATTCCCTTTATGCCAGCGCGTATTTTATTACAAGATTTTACTGGCGTTCCTGTTGTCGTCGATCTTGCGAGTCTACGGGCTGCGATGCATCGGCTTGGAGGCGATCCGAAGAAAATCAACCCGCTTGTCCCTGTGGACTTGGTTATCGACCACTCCGTACAAGTTGATAATTTTGGTGAAGATGTATCTTTGCAACAAAATGAAGATCTTGAATTTGCGCGTAATGAAGAACGTTATAAATTTTTACATTGGGCGACGAAAGCATTTTCGAATTTCCGTGTCGTCCCACCTTCGACAGGTATTGTTCACCAGGTCAATGTCGAGTACTTAGCATCAGTCGTTCAAGTTGACGAGTCAGAAAATGGTTTGGTTGCCTATCCCGATTCACTCGTCGGTACTGACTCTCATACGACGATGGTTAATGGCCTTGGCGTTTTTGGTTGGGGTGTTGGCGGTATCGAAGCGGAAGCTGGCATGCTAGGTCAGCCGTTATATTTTGTTACTCCTCAAGTGGTCGGTTTTCGTTTGACAGGCAAGTTGCCTGAAGGCGCAACGGCGACCGATCTTGCTTTGACGGTGACGAATATCTTGCGCAAAAAAGGTGTTGTCGGTAAATTCGTCGAGTTTTTTGGTGCAGGTCTTAGCAACATCACGCTGGCCGATCGTGCTACGATCGCCAACATGGCGCCGGAATACGGTGCCACGATGGGCTTTTTCCCTGTCGATGAAGAGACGCTTCGTTATCTGCGTGCAACGGGACGCGATGAAGACCATGTCAAGATCGTTGAAGCGTACGCGAAAGCACAAGGTATCTACCGCACAGATGAAACGCCAGATCCTGTCTACTCTGATGTGGTCGAACTCGATCTTTCTACGGTCGTGCCAAGTCTTGCTGGTCCAAAACGTCCCCAAGATAAAGTTGCATTAACGGATATGAAAGAAAACTTCCGCAAAAGTCTTTCGTTGCCGATCAAAGAAAGTGGCTTTGGCTTAACGGAAGAACAAAAGAACAAAGAAGTTGTCGTGAAACAGGCCAATGGGCTTTCGTCCACGATGAAGGCAGGTTCCATAGGGATAGCTGCCATCACGAGTTGTACCAATACTTCCAATCCGAGCGTTATGCTCGCTGCCGGTCTGCTTGCTAAAAAAGCGGTTGAACGTGGCTTACAGCGTGCTGCTCATGTGAAAACAACCCTTGGACCAGGTTCGCGTGTTGTTACCGAATATCTTGAAAAATCGGGTACGATGCCTTATCTTGCTGAACTCGGCTTCCATGTTGTCGGCTACGGCTGTACCGTATGTATTGGGAATAGTGGTCCGCTTATTCCTGAAGTCGAAGACGCCATTCGTGAACACGACGCGTTCGCCGCTCGCCTCGATGGAAGCGAGATAGCGGCGCTCGTGCGCGATCCCTTTTTCGGCGAGAATCTCTAGCTGGGGATCGCTCTCGCCGGGCTCGGAAGGTTCGCCCACGGTCGAATAGTCGAGCGCGGTGAGCGTCCGACATTCGAGAAAACGGTTGAGATCGGAGCCCGAAAAAATCGTGCGTCCATCGACGATCTGCACGAGCTGCCCTCCACCATCGTTTCGATGGGTTCCTGCAAGGATGAACGGCGTCGCGGGCGGGAACGATGATGGGATGTCGCTTCGAAATCCGTTGCTGCCGCTCTATGCCGGGCGCGTGCTGCGCAGCGTCTCGCAGGGATACCTCGCCATCGTCGTGCCGCTCTACCTGCTCTCGCTGGGGTATAGCGCGACGGCGGTTGGCCTCTTGATCGCGATCGGTTCGGGCTCCGGAGCGCTCCTGACGCTCGCGGTCGGTGCGCTCGCCGATCGCGTCGGACGTAAACCGATTCTTGCGGCCTTCGGCATTCTCACGGCGCTGGCCGGCGTCGTTTTTGCGGTTCAGGGGAACTTCATCGTCCTCGCGATTGCCGGGGCGCTCGGGACGATCGGTCAGGGCGGCGGCGTCGGCAGCGGCGGTGCATTCGGCCCCTATTTTGTCGCCGAGCAAGCGCTCACTGCCGAGCTCGCGGGAGACGAGCGGCGCACGGCGGTCTTCGCGCGCCTCTCGCTCGTCGGAACGGTTGGCAGCATCTTCGGTGCGGGGCTCGCGGTCTTTCCCGCGCGTCCGCTCTTCTGGCTTACCGCGGCGATCGGTATCGCGCTCGCGCTCGTCGTACTGCCGATCAAAGAACAACGGACGCGTGCCGTTCGCGCGCGTTCGAAAGCCTCCCTCGCGCCGTCGACCTGGAAATTAATTCGCCGCTTCATGTTGACCAATGCGACGAACGGATTGGCGATCGGATTTCTCGGCCCGATTTTAGTGCTCTGGTTTCACGAGCGTTTTCACGTGAATGCCGACCAAATCGCGGTGCTCTACACCACGATCAACCTGCTCTCGATCCTTTCGTATCTGGGGGTGACGCGCATCGTTGCGGCGATCGGCGGCGCGGTGCGCACGGTCGTCGCGCTGCGCGTATTTTCGTGTGCCTTGCTCGCCGTGATGCCCTTCGCTCCGAGTTTCGCATTCGCCGGTGCGATCTACGCGCTGCGCATGCTGGTTAATATCGTCACCTTCCCGGTCCGCCAGTCCTATGCGATGGGGATTATCCCCGCCTCGGAGCGCTCTCGGGCCTCGGCGCTCTCGAACCTGCCCGCACGCGTCGGCTCGATGGGTGGCCCGCTCGTCGCGGGCGCGCTGATCGAACATGCCTGGATCGGGCTCCCGCTGGAATTCGCCTCGGCGCTACAACTGCTCAATGCGGGGCTCTATTGGCTCTTTTTTCGCAACTTGCCGCCCCCTGAGGAAGTTGAGGCAGAGGTATGATGAATGTATTTGCGGTTCAATCGGCGACGGCCGGTCGCGTCGAACGCGACGTGCGAGAGGTTCCGGCGCCGCCGGCGGGCAGCGTGCGCATCCGCGTCGAGGCATGCGGTATTTGCCACAGCGATGCGCTGACGGTCTATAACGTCTGGCCGGGCATCGTCTTTCCGCGCGTTCCGGGTCACGAAATTGCGGGGAAGATCGATGCGATCGGCGAGATGGTCACCGGTTGGCAGGTCGGCGACCGCGTCGGCCTCGGTTGGCACGGCGGACATTGCGGCATCTGCGATCGTTGCCGACGCGGCGATTTTCTCACGTGTCGTTCGCTGCAGGTACCCGGTATCTCGTACGACGGCGGATACGCTCAATATGCGATCGCTCCGGCGGACGCGCTGGCGCGCATTCCCGACGCACTCTCGGCGAGCGAAGCGGCGCCGTTGATGTGTGCGGGCGTTACGACGTTCAACGCGCTACGCCATAGCGGAGCGCGTCCGGGCGATCTCGTCGCCATCCTCGGCGTCGGAGGATTGGGGCATCTCGGCGTACAGTATGCGGCCAAGATGGGCTTCGAAACCGTCGCGATCGCGCGCGGGGATTCGAAGCGAGAACTCGCGCTCGAACTCGGGGCTCGGCACTATATCGACAGCGAGCGCGGCGATTTCGGCGCGGCGTTGCAAAAACTCGGCGGAGCGAAAGTGGTGCTCGCCACGGCAACTTCGGCGAAGGCCATGGAGCCCGCAATGGATGGGCTCGCGATCGACGGTTCGTTGTTGATCGTGGGGGCATCGATGGAGCCGCTCTCGCTCAACACGGCAGCGATGATCGGCGGGCGGCAGAGCGTGAAGGCGTGGCCCTCGGGGACCTGCGTCGATTCCGAGGATGCGATGGCCTTCAGCGCGCGTAACGGCGTTCGCGCGCGCATCGAAGAGCGTCCGCTCGACGAGGCATCGGCGGCATTCGATCGGATGATGAGCGGAGCCGCTCGTTTCCGCGTCGTTCTTACGATGTGAGGTTGCCGAATCGACGCCGGGCGATCGCAAAGATTCCGGCGTCGATGGCGGCAAAGCCGAAGGCGATGACGATACAGAAAGCCACGACGGCCGGGTAGCCGAACTTTCGGGGATCGAGAAATCCGTAGGGATACCAAGCGACGATTGGGCCGCGGATGAGGCTGTACGCGCAATACAGCAACGGAAACGCGAGCCACCAGCGAAGCGCCCTCCAGAAGCTCGCTTCAAGTGGCGAGGGCGTCACGATCCAATCGGCAACTGCGGCGATCGGAACGAGCGCGTGGAGAACGATGTTGACCCACGGAAGCAAAATTTCCGGACCGTTCGCCAGGATAGCCCAGTACACGATCCCGGTTACGGCGAGGAAGCTCGTTCCCGCGCCGCGCGCGAGGGCGAACCAACGCGGTGTCGCGGGGCCCCGTTCGTAGACCCACGCAAGCGCGAAAATGGCCGCCGCGAAGATATTGCTTTCGATCGTAAAAAAGCTGAAAAAATGCCCCGGTGCAAACGCGTGTTTGAGCACCTCCGTCGCGATCTGTGCGGAGAGCGCGGCGACGATCGCAA
>JAJXXM010000413.1 GCA_021781095.1 bacterium | reverse complement strand
AGGAACAGCAGCAGAATATGGGCGGAGCCGTTCCCAACGGCGGCATCATCGAAAAAGAGGCTCCGTTGCCTCTTGCAACACTGATGTATGTCTGTGAAAAGTGCAAAGCGCCGACCCGCGTCCGTCACGGCCGTAACGCCGAGGGCCGGGCCGCGCGTCTCTGCGCGAAGTGCGGCGAACCGGCTCGCGAGTCGGTCAAGGGAGCGTAGGCAATGAATCGTCTTCGTGAAAAATACGAATCGGCGGTCCGTTCGATGCTGACTGAGAAGTTCGGCTATTCGAACGCAATGCAGGTTCCCAAGCTCGAAAAAGTCGTCATTAACATGAGCGTCGGCGATGCCATCAGCAACGCCAAAGCATTGGATGTTGCCGTCGCCGAGATGGTTGCGATTGCCGGGCAGAAACCCGTCATCACCAAAGCCAAGAAGTCGATTGCAGCCTTCAAATTGCGCGAAGGCATGAATGTCGGCGCCAAGGTGACGCTTCGCGGCGAACGCATGTATGTGTTCCTCGATAAGCTCTTCAATATCGTGTTGCCGCGCATCCGCGATTTTCGCGGTCTGCCGGCAAAATCGTTCGATGGTCGCGGTAATTACAACCTCGGTCTGAAAGAACAAATCGTTTTTCCGGAAATCAACTTCGATAAAGTCGACAAAATGCGCGGCATGGATATCACCATCGTGACGTCTGCAAAGAACGATGAGGAAGCGAGCGCTTTCCTCACCGCGATGGGATTGCCGATCCAGAAGGGACGCAACTAATGGCGAAGACCTCGATGATCGTCAAATCGGAACGCAAATCGAAATTCTCGGTGCGCGCACATAACCGATGCAAACTCTGCGGACGCCCTCGCGGCTTCCTTCGCAAGTTTGCGTTGTGCCGCATTTGCTTCCGTGAACTCGCACACCGTGGCGTCGTTCCGGGCGTAACGAAGGCCTCGTGGTAGGGGAAGGAACGTAATATGTCAGTAACAACCGATCCTGTCGCCGATCTTCTGACGCGCATTCGGAACGCCAACACAGCCAACCATCCGGCAGTCGACGTACCCGCTTCGCGCGTAAAAGCGGCGATCGCGGAGATCCTGAAGGAAGAAGGCTTCATCGACGGCGTCGAGCGTTTGACCGACGGCCCTCAGGGAACGCTGCGCATCAAGTTGCGCTACGGCCCGGAGAAAGAGAAAGTCATTACCGGGCTGCGTCGCATCTCGCGCCCCGGCTTGCGCGTCTACACCGGCAAGGGCGAGATTCCACGGGTTCTCGGCGGACTCGGCATTGTCATTATCTCCACGTCGCGGGGCATCATGTCCGGCAAACGGGCCAAAAAGCTCGGAGTCGGCGGCGAAGTCCTGGCGTACGTCTGGTAAGTAGGAACGAATAGCATGTCGCGAATTGGAAAATTACCGGTCAACGTTCCCTCGGGCGTCGAAGTGAAACTCGGCGAACGCGAGGTGTTCGTGAAGGGCCCGAAGGGTGAGCTGCAGCAGCACATCCTTACCGACGTCGTGAGCGTGAAGCTCGAAGACGGCCGCGTGCTCGTCGAACGCAAGGGTGACGGGAAACCGCACCGTAGCGCGCACGGGCTCACGCGGACGCTGATCGCCAACATGATCGAAGGCGTCAGCAAAGGCTTTCGCAAGAGCCTGGAGATTCAGGGCGTCGGTTATCGTGCCGCGAAGGCGGGCGAGAACCTGAACCTCACGTTGGGCTACTCGCACCCCGTCGTCTACGCCGCTCCCGCGGGCATCACGCTCTCGGTCGAGGGACAGAACAAAGTGCACGTCGACGGTATCGACAAACAGAAAGTCGGGCAGGTCGCGGCCGAGATTCGCGGCCTCCGTCCGCCGGAGCCCTATAAGGGCAAGGGCGTTCGCTACGAAGGCGAGCGGATTAAGAAGAAGCTCGGTAAGGCCGGGAAGGCAGGGAAGAAGTAATGGCGCGTAATTCTAAAAACGATTCACGCCGCGCGCGCCACGTGCGCCTGCGGAAGCGCGTGTCGGGCACGGCCGAACGGCCGCGCCTGATGGTGCGCCGCACCCTGCACCACATCTACGCCGTCATCGTCGACGACGCGCAGGGGCACACCCTCGTCGCCGCTTCGACGCGCGAGAAATCGCTCGCCGACGGCTTGGAATCGACCACCAATATCGACGCGGCGACGCGCGTCGGGTCCTCGATCGCCGCGAAGGCGAAGGCGGCGGGCATCGGCGCGGTCGTCTTCGATCGCGGCGGCTACCAATATCACGGTCGCGTTGCGGCGCTCGCGCAGGCAGCGCGCGAAGCCGGTCTGGAGTTTTAACCGATGAACTATCGTAACAATCCGCGCGATCGCGACAACGGCGGTTTCGAAGAGACGGTCGTCCGCGTCAACCGCGTCGCGAAGGTCGTCAAGGGCGGTAAACGATTCAGCTTCAGTGCGCTCGTCGTCGTCGGCGACCGCAAAGGCAAGGTCGGTTATGCGACCGGCAAGGCCGGCGAAGTTCCCGAAGCGATCCGTAAAGCGGTCGAACGCGCGAAGAAAAATCTGATCACCGTTCCGATGGTCGAACAGACGATTCCGCACGAGGTGACCTATCAGATCGGCGCCGCGCGCGTGATGCTCAAACCCGCAGCACCCGGTACCGGCGTTATCGCCGGCGGCTCGATGCGTGCGGTGCTCGAACTCGCGGGCATTCACGACATCCTCACCAAGTGCTTGGGAACGACCAACCCCATCAACGTCGTGATGGCGACCGTCGACGCTCTTCGCTCGCTCAAGACTGCGGAGAAGACCGCGGCGCTGCGCGGGAAGACCGTCAAGGAGATTTTCGCAGCATAATGGCTACCAAGAAAAAAGCCGCCGCGCCCAAAGAGCGCGTCGCACAGATGAAACTCGGATCGCTGACGCCGGCGAAGGGCAGCCGCCCCAAGCGCGTGCGCATCGGCCGCGGACATGGTTCGGGCATGGTGAAGACCGGCGGCGAGGGCGGTAAGGGACAGACCGTTCGCTCCGGCGGCGGTAAGGGCCCGGCATTCGAAGGCGGCCAGACGCCGTGGGCGCGCCGTCTTCCGCATCGTCGCGGTTATTCGCAGAAGGCCCGCGACATCGGGCACTTCCGCGCGAGCTTCGCGGTGATCAATCTGCACCGTCTCGCGGATTGGGACGTCTCGGTCGAAGTCTCGCCCGAAACGCTCAAGGCGCGCGGTCTCCTCAGCGACCTTCGCGACGGCGTGAAGGTGCTCGGCGCGGTGAAGCCCGACAAGAGCTTGCCGACCGGCCTGCGTTTCCGCGACATCGTTTTTTCGGCAACGGCGCGCGAGGCGCTCGTCGCTGCCGGCGCGGTGCTGGAGTAGTCACGACCGATGTTCGATAACCTGCGCGCGGCGTTGCTCGTACCCGATATCCGCAAACGCGTCGGCTACGTGCTGTTCGCGTTCGCGTGGTTCGTGTTCATGATTCACGTCCAACTGCCCAACGTCAACGAACAGGCGTGGCAGCACGTGTTACAGAGCGGCGCGTTCTACAATCTTCTCGGCTTCCTCTCCGGCGGCGCGTTACAGAAGTTGTCGGTCATCGCCATGGGGATCACCCCGTACATCAACGCCTCGATCATCATGCAGTTGATGACGGTGGTCTTGCCGCAGCTCGAAGAAATGCAGAAAAAGGGCGGCGACGAGGGGCGTAAGCGCATCGGCCAGATTACCCGTTGGCTGACGATCGCGCTGGCGACCCTGCAAGCGACGTTCATGTCGATCTCGATGCGCAATTCGGGCGTTTTCTACGACACCAGCCTCGTCTATTTGCTCTTTGCGATCACGATTATGGTCGCGGGAACGATGTTCTTGATGTGGCTCGGCGAGCAGATCACCGACAAGGGTATCGGCAACGGCATCTCGCTGATCATTTTCATCGGCATCGTGCTGCGCTACCCGACCTACATCGCCCAGACCTATGCGTCGGCGAGCCAAGGGGCGACGAATATCGTCAATCTCGTCCTCTATCTCATCGTCACGATTGCCGCGATCATCGGCATCGTGTTCCTCTATCAGGGGCAGCGCCGCGTGCCGGTGCAACAGGCGCGCCGCACCGTCGGCCGCAAAATGTTCGCCGGTCGTTCGACCTATATTCCGCTCCGGCTCAATAACGCGGGCGTGATCTCGATCATTTTTGCGATCTCCATCTTGTTGTTGCCGCAGCAGGCGCTCTCGTGGTTCACGCACGGCATCGGCATTCAGCCTACCTATTTCACGATTCTCCATCTCGGGAAGTTCTTGCTCGAATTTCCCTTGAACGGCGCCGCTTGGAGCGAAGTCTTCAACGTGTGGTTCGCGCCGAGTTCGTGGAGCTATAACATCGTCTATTTCTTGTTGGTCGTGATCTTCACGTTCTTCTATAGCTCGGTCGTGCTCAACACCGCCGATATCGCCGATAACCTCAAGAAGAGCGGCTCGTTCATCCCGGGTATTCGCCCCGGGCAACCGACGGTGGATTACCTCAATAAGGTGCTGCTGCGCATCACCACGGCGGCGGCGATCTTCTTAGGCGTGCTCGCGGTGCTCCCGGGTGCGCTGCAACACGGTCTCTCGATCACCACCTTCTATCTCGGTTCGACCTCGTTGCTCATCGTC
>JAJXXM010000072.1 GCA_021781095.1 bacterium | reverse complement strand
GGAGGCGCCCAAAGGTACCCTCAGAACGGTCAGAAACCGTTCGTAAGAGTGCATTGGCAGAAGGGTGCTTGACTGCGAGACGTACATGTCGAGCAGGTGCGAAAGCAGGGCAAAGTGATCCGGCGGTTCCGAATGGAAGGGCCGTCGCTTATCGGATAAAAGCTACTCTGGGGATAACAGGCTTATCTCCCCCAAGAGTCCACATCGACGGGGAGGTTTGGCACCTCGATGTCGGATCGTCGCATCCTGGAGCTGTAGTAGGTTCCAAGGGTTGGGCTGTTCGCCCATTAAAGCGGTACGCGATCTGGGTTCAGAACGTCGTGAGACAGTTCGGTCCCTATCCGCTGTGGGCGCGGGAGGTTTGAGGGGCGTGGACTCTAGTACGAGAGGACCGAGTCGAACGAACCGCTGGTGAACCGGTTGTCCCGCCAGGGGCATAGCCGGGTAGCTATGTTCGGATCAGATAAGCGCTGAAAGCATATAAGCGCGAAACTGACCCCAAGATGAGACCTCAATCCAGTACATGGTGAAGGGCCGTGGTAGACTACCACGTTGATAGGCCGGGTGTGGAAGCGTCGCAAGGCGTGAAGCTGACCGGTACTAATAGCCCGGAAATTTTTTGACATAACTCAAAAACGCGCGCGAACGCGTTTTGGTACGGGAAGTTCTTCTTTGTGCAGCTTTCCCGCTGCGATCGACTTCGAGCTCAGGCTCGTCATCGCGGGCGGGGATCAGGTTTCTGGCGCTCATAGCGGTGGGGTCACACCCGTTCCCATACCGAACACGGCAGTTAAGCCCGCCAGCGCTGATGATAGTCGGACCGCAGGGTCCCTCGAAAGTAAGACGGCGCCAGATTTATCGTAACAGAGAGGCCTCGAGTAGAAATGCTCGGGGCTCTTTGTTATGTTTCTGTTCTCTCGCGCTGTAGTGCGACGAAACGCACTTGTATTCGCTCGCAAGCGTCTTACGGTGCGATGGGAGGGAGATCATGACGGGAGTACTGGACAGTATCGGTGTGCTGGATCGGGAGCTCGATCTGTTTGCGGAAATCGCCGCTCGTGAATCGGGCGCCCAGATGGCCCTCATTCGGTTTTACGATCGCACGGTTGGGTCCGGGAGCTTTGGGCTCGAGGCCTCCACGTTGGCCGCCGTGCTGATGCGTGAAGAGGGCCAAGTGCTGGAACTTCACGATGGGTTGCTCAGTTCGGTCGATGCCCAACACGAGCGACGATTTTTTGACGACCCATGTGTTTCGGGTTCGCTCCATGCGCGATTTTACGCGCGTCAGCCGCTTGTTGCACTCGATGGATCCGTCGTTGGTACGCTCTGCGTTTTCGATCGATCGACAAGAAATGCGTCATCGGATCAACTGCTTGCATTGGCGCCGATTGCTCGAGCGATCATGGCGTTAACCAGCGCTCAGAAGAACAGCTCGCAAGAACAACTGGCGCTGGCGTGTGCGAGTTGCGTTGGTCTTTGCACGAGCGGGATTGCCGTCTTTGCGGGAACCGATGATGTACTGGATTTGATTCATCCACTGTTCGTTAATGATGCGCTCGCGCACATCACTGGGTACTCGCGCGATGAGTTGCTCGCCGGCGGTTTGCTTCAGCTGGTCGGGGAGAAAACGAATACGCAGAAATTTTCGACGATGAGTGCAAGACTGCGATACGAGTGGCTTATTATCGAAGTGGTAAGTCTGTATCGTAAAGATGGGACGCGTTTTACGGGAGAGGTACGGGGCGAGCGCGACCGAGATGTGAGCGGGAATGTCATTCATAATATGATCATTCGGGATATCTCGCTGTTTCATGATGCTCAACAACGCTTGCACCTGCTCTCGCAAGGGGTTGACGAGGCCGACGATTTCTTTTTGCTCGCGACGATGGATCCCGAAAATGCGCGGATCGAGTATGTGAATCAGTCCTTGTGCGGTAACATTGGCCGACAAAAGCACGAGATCGAACATTCATCGTTACTCAATCTCTTCTCATCGGAGAATTCCCCCGATCTGCTCGGTAGGATTCGAACGAACATTGCCAATCGCGAGCCGGTTTTCCATGAGGTGAAGATGCAGCGCGCGGACGGCAGCACGTTTTGGGTCGACATTGTTGCGCGCTTGATCACCGATGACGATGGATTTGACCACTGGTTGGCCGTAGGGCGAGATAGTACTCTTCGTCGCCAGACGCATGAGCAGTTATCTGAACTTGTCGCCGCGCTTGACGATGTGAGCGAATCCGTCGTTCTCTATGGCTTCGATGAGCACGATATTCCCATGATCATCTATGAGAATCAGGCGTCGTACGACGGTTCATTCTACCCATTATCGCAGATGTACTCGCAGCGCACCGCGCAGGCAAAGCTCATGCGAGACGGGCTCGCACGTGGCTTTCGCATGCTTCGATGGATCGTACGGGACGATGCCGATGCACGCGTGCGATGGATTGAAGTATGTGCACGAGGTATTGCCGATACGACGGGAGGTACGAAGCGCCTGTTGACGCACCATCGGCAGTGTACCCCCGGGTTCTCCGAATCGTGGCTTGCCCGATTGGCGCAAGATCTGTACGTTGATTCCGGTGCGTCGTTGGAAACGTGGACGGGGAATGTTTGCGCGCTTTGCACGGAAGAGCAAACCTTCGTTGTGGAACTCCCAGGGAGTCAATCCCTGTGGCTCGTAATCTCGTGGACTCGCCGACTTCTCCACGAGGACGTTGCGCGACTTCGTGGCTTAGTGCGTACGCGCATGGAGCAAAGGTAGCGAGGGAACCGATGCGAGCATTTGGTCGTTATGCCGTCGTTATGAAAATTCGAACGCATTGGAGCGCGATTATTGTTCTTTCTCTCGGAATGTTAGCGGTCGCGCCTTCGAATCGGCCGACGGCGGACACGCTCTTTGCGAAGGGCCATTTTGAGGCTGCATATCACGCATACAAAGCGGAAGTTGCTGTTTCTCCCGAATCGGTATCGGCGCTTTTAGGCCTGGGGACGATTGAGCTCTATCGCAATCAACTCGACAAAGCTAAGCAGCACTTGCAACGCGTGTTAGCACTTGATCCGGCAAATGGCATAGCGAAGGGTCGTCTACGTGCCTTAGCTGATCGAGTCGGGGGGGCGCACGATTATCGAATCGTCGATGAGCCATCCGTTGTGAGAATTCCGTTCGTTCTCGATCCTTTGCCCGTGATCTCCGTGACCATTAATGGGCATCGGGCGACGATGCTCGTCGATACCGGGGCACCAGGTATCGGTCTCTCCCAAGCATTCGTGCGTCGTTTAGGCTTGCGCACAACGCTTGCGGGTCGTGGCGTTTTTGCCGGCGGGCGGACTGCCGGAATTTATACGACTCGCGTGGGGAAAATGGTCATCGGATCCTTACAGGTCGCAGGTATTCCGGCACAGGTATTTCCGGGAATTCCCGTTGATGGGATCGTTGGAACGGGCTTTCTTTCTCACTTTCTAACAACCATTGATTACGCGCACAAGGTTCTCGTTCTGAAACCGCGTGCGTTTTCTCCAATCTTCGAGCAACGCATGAACGCGGTCGGAGCAGTCAGCGTGCCGATGCTCCTCGTTGGCGACCACTTTATTTTTTCCAAAGCCACCGTCAATTCCGGCGATGCCGGCTGGTTTCATATCGATACCGGCGCTCCTTTTGGCATCCAGCTGACCAAAGCATCGATAGCGGCCTCGCATAGTGTCGTCGACCCGAAAAAGGCGAAGACTGTTATGGGGCCGGGAGGCCCAACGCACATCCTCGAGTTTACCGCGGCCAATGTAGCGTTAGGTCGGTATGTCGTTCGCAATGTCGATGGAGTCTATTTCATGGATGGAGACCAATATGGAATTTTTCCCTTTACGGTTTCCGGCACGCTCTCGCAGGCGTACTTTGCACGTGCGGCGGTCACGTTCGATTTTGCTGCGATGCGAATGGTGATTCGGTAGGAGTCATTGTCGGACGTCTCTTATCGCGCACTCTGCTTTGATCTCTTCGGTACGCTCGTTGAAGACGATGGGCGGGCGGTCCGAGGAGCGATTCCGTTTCTCGCGACGCTACCGCCGCAGCGATGGGCGATTGTTACGTCGGCATCGCGCCGGGTAGCCGCTGCGATGTTGGCCGATGCCGGAATTCCTCAGCCCTCCATTTTGATTACGAGCGACGATGTCGAGCGGAATAAGCCGGCTCCCGATGGGTATCGACGCGCAGTTCAGCATCTGAACGTATTACCTGAAGATGTTCTCGTTGTTGAAGATTCGTTGCAAGGAATCGCCGCCGCCGTCGCAGCGGGTCTTGATGTCGTCGCCTTACAACGAGGTCGCAGCGAGGCTTTTGCGCGCGCTGCGACCTATGTGATTCCTGAATTTCGCGATCTGGCGATCGTCATTCCGCCGGATGATGCGGCGTTTACTTTTCGCCTTGTGTAGGTGTTCCTACGGATTGCTGGATGCAAAGGGATTGGGAAGCGGTGATCCTCTCGGTATGCGGTTTGCGCTCCGATGCGAGCGGATATACGCGTGCAATTGTTGCTTTTGTTGCGGAGTCAGCACCGCGATAATCTGTTGACGTAATTGTTTCATCGCAGCTTTTCCCGGCCTCGTCCCTTT
>JAJXXM010000445.1 GCA_021781095.1 bacterium | reverse complement strand
TTCCTGTAGAATCGCCACCTCACCCGAAGCACCGCGTTGCCGAATCTCGGGCTGCGGTTGATAGCCGCGCAGGGTCGCGTCGACCACGTCGGCGACGCTTTTGTGAATTGCGAGCCGGTCGCGATCGTGGATCTCGACGAGGATATCGAAGGTCGGCGGCTGCTTGCGTTCGAGGACGGTCTTCCGCGTGCCGCGACGGCGCGCTTCCTCGTCGGAGAGCGTGACCGCACTGATCCCGCCCAGCAGGTCGGAGAGCGTCGGATTCATCAAGAGGTTTTCGAGCGTTTGGCCGTGCGCCGTCGCGATCAGCGTGACGCCTCGTTCGGCGATCGTGCGCGCCGCGGCCGCCTCGGCCTCGGTTCCGATCTCGTCGATGACGACGACCTCCGGCATGTGGTTTTCGACCGCCTCGATCATCACCGCGTGCTGGAGCGCGGGATCGGGAACTTGCATGCGCCGAGCGGTACCGATGCCCGGATGCGGGATATCGCTGTCTCCGGCAATTTCATTCGAACTATCGACGATGACCACACGTTTGCGATCCGATGCGAGAACGCGAGCGCATTCGCGAAGCATCGTGGTCTTGCCGACGCCGGGGCGCCCGAGCAGACAGATCGATTTGCCGCTACGAAGGACGTCGAGAATGATATCGATCGTTCCATAGACCGCCCGTCCGACGCGGCAGGTGAGCCCGACGATCTTTCCGGTGCGGTTGCGGATCGCGCTGATCCGGTGCAACGTCTGTTCGATACCCGCCCGATTGTCGGCGCCGAACCCGGAGATGCGCGAGCAGACGTGCGCGATATCCTCCGGCGAGACGGGCGTCTCGGAGAGATAAACAAAGTCGCTCTCGAAGCGCGCCTCGGGGGCGCGGCCTAAGTCGAGAACGACTTCGATGATCGTTTCCAGGTGTGGGAGCCGCACGAGCGACTGCCTGATGGGGAGCGGGAAGATGTCGAGGAGTTGGGTCAGTTCCCAGTTTGGGGAAACGGATTCGGCTTTCAGCGCCAAGTGGCGAGCCCTCACTTCCTCCAGAAGACGTTTTTTATCGGTTATCCACAGGTCATCCTCACCCCTGCAGCGCCTCGCCTTTTGCCTCGCGAAGCATCACCGCCCACGCGACCATGCCTTCCGCCACCGCAAATTGCAGCCACACCGACCCGGCGAACTGCAGAAAATCGCCGATCAGCGCGAGCAGTGGCGAGAGCGATGCGAGGAGCCTCCCGATGCCGAGACAGACGATCAGGATGCCGAGCGCGACGAGCACGTAGAGGATGGAGAACCCGAGCGTCTCCCAAAAATACCCGTCCGTGAGCTTCCACGAGGCGCCGATGGGATTCGACCGTTCGCCGAGCACGAAGGAAGCCTCCAACAGCGATATTTTCGTTCCGAGCCAGGCCACCAGCGGAATCATCGTCGCGAAGACCGCGAGCATGAGGGCGCCGACCACCGCAGGGCTCTGAGCCAACGATTTTGCAGCCGGTCCCGCGTGGGCGGCCATCATCAACACCATCGGAATGGCGACGATCATGGTCGCCACCGACGCCGCAAAGGCGATGCCCAAAAATACGAGCAAAAGCCAGCCGACGAGCGCCGCGACGCTTCGAACCGTCCAACGAAATTCGGCAAGGCGCGCCCGTGCCGCATCGCCCAACGTCAGCAAACGAATCGCAAACGAGACGGCGAGCACGATCAGCATCGGCAGTGCGAGTTGTTCGTAAAAGTGGCCGAGCGCGGCCGGCGCCGTTGGGGCCTTTGCGAGCGGCCCGCTCAACGGCAGCATATATGCCAGGACGAGCATGTCAATCGCCGCGACGATTGCGAACCAGAGCGGATGCCTGCGCATGCGCGGCCATGCGAGCGCGAGCGAGCTTTCGATGAGCGGCCACGGGCGCGGACGCTCCCGATCCACCGGAGGGAACGCCGCCGGTGCCGCGGCGAGTTCGAGCTCCTCGGCCGGATTGCGGAAATGCGGATTTTCGGTACCGCAATTCGAGCAGCGTTCGCCGCTGACACCCGAACCGCATTGAGAGCAAAAAGGCATCCCCGAACCTCCAACCGTTTCAGCGAACGACGCGAATGAATTTTAACTCGTCGTCGTATGGGCCTTGCATCTTCGTGCCGGCCCGTTTTTCCAACAGGAGGTATTCGATGATCTCGGTCGTCAACTCTTCTCCCGGCGAAATGACGGGAATCCCCGGAGGATACGGGGTGATGACCTCGGCACAGATACGCCCCTTGCTGTTCCGAAATGGCACGAATTCCGTCTCGGCGAGAAACGCATCGCGCGGCAACATGCGCGTCGGCGGAATCGAAGGCAACAGGTAACTCGAACTCTTGAGTCGCCGCTCCAGAACGCCCGACGGCGAAAAAATGTCGAGCGGACGATCCTCGCGCGCGAGCTCGCTCACACCGTTTACGAGCGCGTCGGCGGCCTCTTGCGAGGTGCCGATCGTGAAGAGCGCGAGCATATTGAAAAGATCGGCGAGTTCGACTTGGACGTTGTAGCGCCGTCGCAAAATCTCTTCGGCTTCGTATCCCGTATAACCGAGGTCTTTCACCGTCACGGTGACCTTCGTCGGATCGAGATCGAAGACGCCCGGGCGCCCTTGCAATTCTTCGCCGAAACAATAGACGTTATTGATGTCGTTGAGCCGCGCGCGTGCGTCGTTCGCTATTTCGATGGTGCGCGAGAGCAACGCGCTCCCTTCGGTCGCCATCTGTCGGCGCGCGACGTCGAGGGAGGCGACGAGCACCAGGTTCGGCGAGGTCGAGAGAAAGAGCTTGTAGACCGCTTTTAAGCGATCGAGGCGAATGCGATTCCCCCGCACGTGGAGCATCGCGGTCTGGGAGAGCGAGCCGAGCATTTTGTGCGTGGAATTGATGCACATATCCGCTCCCGCTTGCATTGCGGAGAGCGGCAACGCCGGATGAAAATGGAAATGCGGCCCCCACGCTTCGTCGACCAGCAGCGGTATGCCGCGCTCGTGCGCGACGGCGGCGATTCCCTCCAGATCGGCGGCGACGCCGTAATAGGTCGGGCTGACGATATAGACCGCACGCGTATCGGGGTGCGCGTCGAGCGTGGCTCGCACCGTTTCGGGCGTTACCGTATGATCCATGTGCAGCGTTTGGTCGACTTCGGGCTGCATCCAAATCGGCCGTGCGCCGCTCATGATGAGCCCGCCCATCGCACTCTTATGCGCGTTGCGCGGGAGCGCGATTTTTTCGCCGGGATTGAGCGCGGCCATCATCATGCACTGATTGCCGCTCGTGGAACCGTTGATGAGAAAGAACGATTGGTCGGCCCCGTACGCCTCGGCGGCGAGATCTTGCGCCGCAACGAGTGCTTCTGTCGGCTGCAAGAGATCGTCGAGGCCGCGAATCTGCGTGAGGTCGATCGCGAGGACGTTATCGCCGACGAATTCTCGAAACGCCGCATCCATGCCGAGCCCCTGTTTGTGGCCGGGCGTGTGAAACGGAATAACGCCGGCGTCGACGTAATCCATCAACACCTGAAAATATGGCGTTTGCTGCTGGTCCATCTTCGGTTTGTTGTCGACGCGCCGCTAGGCGAGGACTTCGAAGCCCAGGCGGTCGAGCATCGCGAAATCCTCCGCGTCGGCCCGCCCGCCGGTGGTGAGATAATCGCCGAGGACGATGCCGCTCGCTCCGCTGCGCATGCCGAGATCCTGCAACCCCGCGAGCGTGACCTCGCGGCCGCCGGCGAAGCGGATGAGCGAAGCCGGAAGCGCGAGGCGCGCCATCGCCACGAAGCGCAGCGCCTCGCTGGGTTCGAGCAACGAGTAGGATCCGAAGGGCGTGCCCGGGCGCGGATTGAGAAAGTTGATCGGCACCTCTTCGGGGCGTAATTCCTGGAGCGTCATCAAAAAGTCGATCCGGTCCTCGATCGTCTCGCCCATGCCGATAATCCCGCCGCAGCAGAGTTCGAGATGGTGAGCCTTCACCGCGCGCGCCGTGCGCAAGCGCTCTTCGAAGGTATGCGTGGTGCAGACTTTCGGAAAATATCGCTCCGAACTTTCGAGATTGTGATTGACCTTATCGACGCCGGCGGCCGCCAGCGCGACGAGATGCTCCTCGGTCAGGATTCCGAGCGAGACGGCAACGGTCAGCGGAAGTTCGGCCTTGATACGGCGCGTCGCTTCGCACACGCGCTCGAGAACACGTTTGGAGGGGCCGCGCACCGCGACGACGATGCAGAATTCGGTCGCTCCGCGCCGATGTGCGTCGCGTGCCGCCGCGAGAAAACCCTCGACATCGGAGAGCGGTTCCGGTTCGACGTCGGTTGCAAAACGCGCGCTCTGCGAGCAGAAATTACAATCTTCGGAGCACCCGCCGCGCTTGGCATTGTAGAGCACTTCGACGGCAATGCCGTTGCCGCAATACTCCGTACGCACGGCATCCGCGAGCTCGAGCAGTGCGGGAACCTCGTCAGCGGGAATCGCCGCTATTTCGCGCAGCAACTCGGCGTCGGCGGGGATTCGACCGTGAATGACGCGCTCGCGAGCGCGTTCGATTGCAGGGTGCGACACGGATCCTCTCTACAAAAAAGGAGCGAGATGAGCTCGAAGCGCCGCCGCGTCGCGCTCGACG